>NZ_JARVGN010000370.1 GCF_029762515.1 Methanocalculus sp.
TTATTGCCCGTGTGATCAGTTCAGCCGTTGCACCCTTCGCAGAGAGGATGGCACGGGAGCCGGTATCAAGGTAGGAGCCGGGGGTGGCAAGCATGATGCTCGAGAATCGTGCAACCGCACCATCTCCCCTGAGTTCTGCTGTCGGGTACATCTGCACCTTCTTTGCCGGAACCATGCAGACATAGTTGGAGAGGAAGATACCCCGCTCCTCGATGACCGTTACACTCCGGGGATAGACCTCAATCGATTCGCCCCAGGTATGGATCATCGTGGAGGTGACTTTTGCATCTTTCCCGACATAGATCTCGGTCACCCCGTAATGTGCACCGTTCTTCGTCTTCATCGAGCTGGCACAGCCTGCTATCAGGTGGAGCTCGGCTCCCTCCTCGGCGATGATGATATTGTGGACATACTGGATGTCATCTTTTGCCAGGAAGAGGCATGTCTGAAGGGGGAAGGTGGTCTGGCTGCCTTTCCGTGCAATGATGACATAGCCTTTCGGTTCACGGGCAGCAACATACTGCGTAATCTCATCCTTGTCACGCGGCACCGCCTTCCAGTAATAGTCTTCAAGCCACGCATACTTTTCAAGCGCGTCTGACAGGGCAAGTATCTCGACACCTTTTGTATCGGTTGAGGCATGGTGGATATGCTCATCCACCTGGAGGAAACTCCCGGATCTCCCGTCAAGGGATCCCGTCTGGAGACCGGTCATCTCGATCCGCTTCAGATCGTCCTCTCCGAGATCTGAATATCCCTTCATACTCTCTGGCATGCGATACACTCCTTGTATCCTTTACTCTGGACGCTTTTTAAGATCTCACGCGGGTTGCCATGGCATTTGAAGGTGCCGTCACACATCACATGCCCGAAATCCGCATCGATATAATCGAGGATATATCCGGTATGAGTGATGATCAGGCCGCTCTTCTTCCGGTTCACGATATGCTGATCCTTCTCGACAAGGGCTGCGATGGCGTTCCCGACAAGGGACATATTTTCAAGATCAACACCGCTCTCCGGCTCATCGAGCATGACAAGGTCAGGCTTCTGGATCATCAGCTGCAACACCTCGCTCCGCTTGATCTCACCGCCGGAGAACCCCTTGTTGATATCCCGTTCAAGGAAGGTATCCATATTCATGTGCCGTGCATACTCATCGACACGCTCAGTGTCGCCGCCGGAGGTGACCGCAAGCAGCTTCCCGAGTTTCAGTCCCGAAACAGTCGGTGGACGCTGGAAGAGGAGGCCGATCCCAAGGCGTGCCCGTTCATGAATCGGGACATGGGTGATATCATGATCCTTGTAGATGAGGGATCCTTCCGTGATGCGTGAGCTGCCAAAGCCCATGATCGCACGGAGAAGGGTCGTCTTCCCGGAGCCATTCGGCCCCATGAGGACATGCGTCTCTCCCTCATTTATCGTGAGATTAATATCGTGGAGTACCTCTCTCCCCTCAACCTCGACATGAAGGTCTTCTATAACGAGCATTTGAAATCATGATATATTCGGTATCCGGGATGAAAAAGGCTTCTTTTGGGGGATCAAAAGAGACGGAAACAAGACCGTCTCATATTTGAAGGAGAGAACGGGCTTTCTATGCAGGCTGTTGCCACCCATCTTCACTTTCGCGCCCCGCCCGGAGGATATTCATATAGGGGTTTTCAATTGTTCATTATGCAATCGAGAACATTCATCTACCTCACTGCACGTGCAGAAGAGAATGCCATGATGCTCTGTCAGGGACATAAGAAAGAGGAGAAAGACTCTGTAATGAGAGCGGGGAGAGTATCAGGAATGCACAGGAACACGAGCAGCAGAATCATCATCGCCTGAACCGGGCAGAACAGGCACCGGTGATGAGGATACCCGGTCTGATCCGGGTGATCTCACTCAAACATGATCCAGTGTGCCTCTTTGATAGTCTGATTCTGTTCTTTACAACCACTCTTTTCAATTCAATGAATATTGCAGAGGTTTTTCTCTGCACACTCCACCATCAGCGGGTAGTAATTACGGACATACTCCTTCACCATCCGGCGTGCGGAAAAAACCGGGGGTATGGTCTTCATGGACTCCTTCATCATCGCCACCCATCCATGAGGTATGCCATCCATCGACTGCGTATAATAGAGCGGGGCTATATCGCTCTCAATAAGCCGGTAGAGTTCCTCTGCATCCTGTGAAGTCCGATCCCCCAACACATCCCCGGATCCAAAGACCCACCCGTTTCTGCCATTATATCCCTCACA
>NZ_JARVGN010000371.1 GCF_029762515.1 Methanocalculus sp.
GCATCAGGGTTGAGGAGTGTGAGGATCGGGTTATCCTCACTGTCACAGACACAGGACCTGGTATTCCCGGGGATGTCATCATTCCTCCCCCGGATAATCTCAGTGGCCATGGATTGTGTATCGTCCGCGATCTCGTTGGAGTCTATGGCGGAAAATTATGGCTTGAATCCGCCTCCTCCGCCGGGGATACAGGGGGTGCATCCATCAGCCTCTCGCTTCGGAAAGCTGGTCTGGCGGGATCTTCTGTATCAGCCGGAGTGCCTTCATCGCCTCATCAGCTTCAGGAAACAATCCAATAAAAAACCAATCTCAACATTTCATATCCTCAGGGTTCCGCCAGCCCCCCTCAGGCACATGCATCTCAAACCGTGCCCCTTCACCATGCACCCCGTTCTCGCGGATGGTGATGCCGGTGATTGAAAGGATCTCAGAGGCGAGAAAGAGCCCAAAGCCGGTATTCTTTCCAAAACCTTTCGAAAAGATCTTCTTCTTCAGATCATCAGGAACCCCGGCTCCGTCATCCTCCCAGGCAACGATGATTCCATCATCAGATGTTGTGCATGTAAGGTGAACGCCCGTTGCCTTCTCGCCATGCCGGACTGTATTATCCATCAGGTTTGCAAAGACCTTCTCGAGCATCGGATCTGCGTAGATCTCAATGTTTTCACATTCACTGGTAATAGGAAGCCCGGATCGACCGGACCCTTCAACTGAGTGTGCCAGATCTCTCAGTGAGAGCCAGAGAGGCTTATCAACCCCGATCATCTCGTAAGCACGGGTAAACTCACTGTCCCGCTGTATAGCAGTTGCTGCCTTCTTTACTTCGTCAAGGTATCGTGACTGGCCTGCATCCACACAGATCTCCTGTGCAAACTCGAGATATCCCTGCAGTACCATCACCTGATTGAGGATATCATGCCGGGTGATGCCGGTCAGGATCTTCAGCTTATGATTCGCAATTCTGAGTGCTTCCTCTGCATGCTTCCTGTCAGTGATATCACGGAGAACACCATCCTCCTGAACGAGATTTCCCTCCTCATCATACCGGGCATGGGAATGGAGCTCCTTCCATGTGATGTTCTCATTCCGTCCAAAACACCGGAACTCAAGCCCTTTTGTATACTCCCGCCCCTCTTCGATAGCCCTGATAAAGTCATTTACTACCATTTCACGGTCTGCCGGGTGAATGAGATCGAGGAATGGTTTTCCAACAGCCATAGCCGGGGTATAATCCTCTATGGTCGCCGGAGCCTCATTGAGATAGAGTATTTTTCCATCTCTGTCCAGGGAATAGATCACATCAGGAATATTCTCCATAAGGAGCCGGTATTTCCTCTCGCTCTCGCGCAGCGCCTCCTTTATCAGCTTCCGCTCTGTGATATCCGCAACGAGCCCCACGCATATAAGGGGCTTTCCTTCCTCATCATGCTCTGCCACACTTGCAGTATCTGAAATCCAGATATAATCTCCATCAGCCAGCCGGATCCGGTATTCAATCTGGTGCCGATCAATTCTGCCGGTGAGGAGCGCCTCGGTTGCATCTGCAACCACTCCGAGATCGTCAGGGTGAATAATCTTCTCAAAATCGGTATAATCGGCAAAGTCTTCAGGTCGGTATCCGAGCATTTCAAGGCTTGAATCGGAAAAACTGATCGAGCCGCTCCGGCAGTCGATCTCCCACCAGGATACGCCGGCTGCTGCCATCACCGTCATCAGCCGGTTATACAATACCTGTTCCTTATCTTTCATCTGCAATCCCTCCTCTTCCCCTCATTATTATACCTGCCCTGAAGCTGATCCACGTCTGACATCACGGAAAGACTCACCCCATCCTCACAATCGCTCCACTGTTCCTCGCGGAGACCTCCTCCACCGTGCCGCCAATTCCCTCAAGTGCACAGCGGGCGGCCTCCGCAACCTGTCTGTCGCCCCTGTCGATGATCGCATAGACGGTCGGCCCAAATGAGGAGAGGCCCGCCCCGTATGCCCCTGCCTCACAGAGCAGGGCGGGGAGGTTCCGGAGGTTCTCCGGCTGGAGCGATGCTTCCACCCGCTTGAAACCGATCTCCTGCATCCGGTTCACTGCCGCCCCAAACCGCCTGATATCCCCCTCGACAACAGAGGGAAGCATCTGCATCATCACGAGATGGCAGATCTCCTGCACTTCGGCAAGAGGCACCGGGCAGTATTCAGAGAAGATATCCACCTCGGCATCCTCCGAGGCGCCGGGCTCTGTCTCCG
>NZ_JARVGN010000372.1 GCF_029762515.1 Methanocalculus sp.
GGTATTTGCCGGGAAGATGATCGAATCGCCCGTCTTCATCTCAAACGTCTTCCCTTCAAGCCAGATCTCGCATTCGCCATCCAGGATGGTGACAAGGGCATCAAAGGGTGCGGTATGCTCCGAGAGCCCCTCGTCTTCGTCAAAAGAGAAGATGGTGATGTTGCCATGCTTCTGCTTGATCACCATCCTGCTTGCAACCGTTCCATCCTGGTACTCAACGAGCTCATCCAGCCTGATCACTTTTCCCTTGATATCATCACTCATATTCCAAGCTCCTTTCTCTTTGCCTCGATGTGCGGCGATTCCATCGACCGCCTTCACGGGGTCCGGCTCAACCGGGAGGATTCCGCCAGTTAATCCTTTGAGGTCTTCTGTTAAGAGCTTTACCTGATTGGGCGCTCCGGTAACGGTTGGGATCGGGTTCACATAGGTGTAGAGGCCAAAGGCAAGGGCGAAGATTGCATCGATGGTTGCCTTCTGCTCCATGTATTCGGGTGCAGCTGCGGCAACCGGGAGCTGCGTGACCGCCACACCCCGAGTGCATCGGCGATTGCCTGTTGAAATCCTTATGGAGGAAGTCACAGAGTGCATGGGTGTCTCCGTGGTGTCTTCTTACAGCCGTTCATAGACTCTCTGAACGGATTCATGGGGGGAGATCCATGTTGTATCCATAGTACTTCAACAACAGTTCGGGCATTGTGTTGAAATCCCATATGTGTTTGCTATTATTCATTGAGAGGATCTATATCGAACTGATTGTTTCAGAATCATCAATTGTCTTTAAAATGGACTTACTTTTTTAGAGGGGAAAAGTATGGACATTTGAGTTGAATATCGTAAAAAAGGTATTATTCCCGGAATACGATAAGTATTTTTTTAAGGGATCCATTGTGATCCCTTTCAGATACGCTCTATCCCGGATAATTACACAAACACTTTCGACCACTTGTAAAAGACGTTCTCCGCATCTTTCTGCCTGATAGTATGCATAAGGTCGTTTCTGATATCCTTTGTTACAGGATAGAGCTGGTCGCTCCACCAGTAGCCATATGAGAAGACGCCCTTGATGTTATAATCTCCTTTATAAAGAGCCCTGAATAGCCCTTCGTATCCAAGAGCCTGTTCCCTGTAGTTAATCGTCCATCGCTCTTCACCAAGGGCGGGTTCTATCCACCCCTCCTGAAGCGCCCCTGTATAGCTTGGAAGTGTAACGGAGATATACACCTCTTTTCCCTTGAATTTCTCCCATTCTGGTCGGGATAGCCACTCGGTAAATGAAGCTTCAATTTCATCGATATCAGTGTTCCTGGTATCCGCAAAGATATCCCTCCCAATATAATCGCCGTTAGGATCCCATGAGATCAACACAAAATCAACATCATGAACTGATTCGAGCTCATTTACATGTGGCAGCATACCAATTAATCCAATTTTGCCGGAGAATCTCTTTCTCACCTCTGGAATAAGCTCCCGATATCGGTCATCCAGAATATCAGATTTAAGAATATATTCAAATGCCTGATCGTTTGGGTTGATTGTCATATAATCGATTCCCGCAGCCTCTGCCTTATCAGCTTGTTTTAGTATTATCTCCCGCCATCCTGGCCATATTTTATTAAAAGTCAGCATTATTGTTTCTTCATCTGCTGTTCGAAGATCAAGACCCGGTGTTCGAAATGCTCCCTTTGTTCTTTCGACTGAACTTCCGGTGAGCGCCACAGATATTGATAAAAGTGGATCATAGAGGTTCGATACGAGCATGACCATCCCCTGATTGTTCTTTTTTGCAGATTTGGTAATCTGCTTCATCTCATCAGGGGTGATGGTGACTGCCTTAGGGATTAGATCTTCTGTTACATAGGTGACTTCGAACTTATCATTAAACATTGCAAAATCAGAAATGTATACTGCCTTACTTCCGATTGTTCCGATCCTCTCCATTGTGGAGTCGAGATTCTTCACGGGATCTTCACCCAGATCGATCCACACATGAGGGTTCCCCCACATATCCATGGTTCCGATCCCTAGCAGAAGCTCTTTACTGGCAAGCTGGCCTGTTCCGGAAATATACGTTAATTCCCTGTATTCAAAAGGACCGCGAACCGGTGGCTGTTCGCACCACGGGGGCCGTGGCCCCTGCCAACCCGGTGGGGGGCAGACATCCCCGGCAAGAAGCGAGAGGAAACCAAAGACCGCGATCAATACAATGGCTACTGCCCCAATAGCGATTAATATAT
>NZ_JARVGN010000373.1 GCF_029762515.1 Methanocalculus sp.
GATCTCATATGGAATATCAGGTATGGTGACCGGACCCTGATCATCTACCTCCTGATAGAGTTTCAGTCAACACCTGACCCGACAATGCCGATCCGGATCATGTCCTACATGGCACTCCTCTGGCAGGACCTGATCAGAACCAAAAAGCACTCATCACGGAAACCATTGCCCGGGATCATACCGATCGTCCTCTACAATGGCGAGAGTACCTGGGATGTGCCGACCGATATCGGTGAAACCATCCAGATGCTGGATGCGGTTGCCCAATTTATGCCGTCGGTTCCGTACCTGCTTGTTGATGAGCTGCAGCTCTCGATCCACGATCTCGTTGAAGTGAGGAATCTTGCCGCCAGCCTCTTTGGCCTCGAGCAGTCATTAAAAAGGGATGATCTCTTCGAGCTTGGCAAGAGACTGAATGCATGGATGAGGAAGGACCCGGATCTCGATTCATTGCGCCGGGATTTCTCGTTATTCTTCGAGAATATCTTAAAGACAAATGAAGATAAACCAATACCAAATCCGTTTTGTGGGGATACCATGTTACAAGAAAAGGTAAAACGATGGGAAGCTGATCTGAAGGCAGAAGGGAAAGTTGAGGGGCAACGTACACTCCTTCGGAGGATGAAGGCGTTTGGGATGTCCATCAGTGAGATTGCAGAGGTCACAGGATTGCCGGAGGAGGAGATCCGCCACCTGATCTGATCCCGATCTGTTCCAGATTCAGATCAGATCCTGATCTGATCCTGCTCCAGCTCTCATCCACTTCCGGGATTGCCATAGTACAAGAGAAGAAAAATGATATGAAGCCAATTCAGGCGAGCAAACCTGACGTGTCACCCCGATCCTTTATCCCGCCCTCCACTTTGTTTTCTTCCAGCGTTCCATCCCGATATCCTGTCTTGAATTGCCCACTCGCCCCGCAAATGAGGATGGGAGCGCTAACGCGCCCACCTCTTGTTACTGGTCTCTCTCTTTACCTCAACCACAGTTTTTCATCCACTATCGCTTATGAGGAAAGGGTTCTGTTGTAAGGATGATACCACAATATCCATCTGATATTTGCTCAGGAATCAGGGATTTTGGTGATCAGACATTTGGAGAAGAGTCAGAAATTATGACTGTTCGAATGATCGGTCTTGCATATCCCAATCTCAGTTCTTTACCACTTCAGTTCCACCTTTACCTTTTCCCATGAGATGAAGGTGCCATTTGCCTCAATTTCATCGAGATCTTCTTCGAGCTTTTGCCTCTGGTGTTTGGTAATACGATCTGCAACAGTTTCCATAGGTGTCTTTTTCAGTTTATCTGCCGTCATTTTCCCCCTCTCTGCGGAGATCATTCTCAGAGAAGATCCTTCTCGCTATAGATGCTATTGAGATCCGCCTCATCGACCGTGCAATCGATTGTCTCCATAAACTGCTGCTTTGAGAGATGAAGCTGTTCTGCCATGAGGCCGAGCAGTCGATCGCCGATCTCCTTTTTGCCATGAGATACCCATGTTCGGATCTCTGTATCGCACCCATTGTGCTGAAATGTCAGTTTGATATGCTTTGACATCTCTACCGAGAACCCTTTCTTCTTCAGCCGGGCAATAATTGTGTGATTCTTCCGGCTCACGTCTCAGATCTCCTCTGGTATAAGGGACATGAGTTTCTGCCTGAACATTTGTGCTCCAGAAGAGAGCTTGTGGATATCCTGCTCTACATAATCCTTCCAGTTCTCTTCGAATTCATTTGTTATCTCGACAAGAGCTTCATGAAGATTTGGTGCTGTTGCAAGGAGATGAAATTCGTGGTTATAGAGGATAAAATCCTCATTATCTCTCTCGCATGAGAGTTCGATTGGATGATCAAGCGAATGGATCGTATCACAAATCCGTACATGGAAAAGAGGGATGTGGAGAAGTGACCGGTCATGTGTATCGGTAACAAGTCGTTCAATCACGTCACTATATGTTTCGCGGGGGTGCTCCTTCATCTGACTGAGCAGATCCTTTACTCCTGTTGCGATCTTGATTGAACTCATGCTCTGCATACCACCATGTACTACCTTGGTGGCATATAGGGTTTTGGATTATCAGGATGATGAAGTGTGAGAAAACGGGGCTCCATACTATTTACGTGCCCTTTCTGGATTGATAGTATATGTTACGGTAATTGAGAAGAACAGGTTACTGTTGTCAAAGCCTGTCACCGCGGGTCTGGATATCAGGGCGGAATTATCATCCT
>NZ_JARVGN010000374.1 GCF_029762515.1 Methanocalculus sp.
CTACGACCCCATGGAGGTGATGGAGGCCTGCACATATGAAGTTTAACGCAAACGGCGTATTTCTGTCAGGATATAAAAAACAAGATTATTATGGTACGATTTCTTAAAAAACACAAGGGGCGCCTATGAGGATCCTTATAGACACGAATATTTTCATCTATCGGGAGGAAGATCATGTTGTTTCAGAGGATCTCAGCAATCTTCTAAGGCTGTTAAACGAATTGAAAACTGAATTATTCGTCCATCCTCTATCCATTCAGGAATTGCAGAAGGATGACGATGAAAAAAGGAGAGCGGTAAATCTCTCAAAAATTCGGGTATACTCTGTACTTCAACGCCCTCCTTCTCCCTCACATGACTTTGAATATATTGAAGCGGTCGGCCCAATTAAAACGTCCAATGATGCAATTGACAATGCAATCCTTTATGGGGTTTATAAGAACTCGGTTGATTTTTTCATAACAGAAGATCGGGGGATCCACAAGAAAGCTCAGGGCCTTGGCATCGCCGATAGAGTTTTTGTTATCAATGAGGCGATTTCATTTTTCAACGAATTCCTGCCCTCAAAACATGCGGTACTCACGCCTCCTGCGTTAACAGAAGACTACGTTCACAATCTGGATGTAAATGACCCACTTTTTGACACTTTAAGGCGAGATTATCCGGAATTTAGTGAATGGTTTGCAAAAATCTCGAAAGAAGGGAGAAAATGTTTTGTCAACCGTAGATCGGATGGAACTCTTGGTGCCATCCTGATTTATAAAATTGAAAATGAAGCAATTTCTTCCATACCCCCGCTTCCGAAAAAGAAGAGATTAAAGATTGCCACGATGAAAGTGACTCATATTGGCTATAAAATCGGAGAATTGCTCCTCAAGGTATCAAATGATATTGCATTGCAGAATGGGATATGTGAGATCTATTTGACGCACTTCACCGAACCTGAGGACCGATTGGTCGATCTTATCACAGAATTTGGTTTTTTCAAAGCAGGGGTGCTCACCTCACGGGGTATCGACGAGGATATCTTCCTCAAAGAACTGTGTATTGAGGGGGCAGATGTGGCCGCCCTTACTCCTGTAGAGATCTCTCGGCGATACCACCCAAGTTTCTATGATGGCGAACATGTGAGGAAACTCATCATTCCAATTCGGCCAGACTTCCACGATCGGTTATATGCAGATTTTTCTGATGGGAGACAGACCAGACTATACGAGCATGATGGAGAATTCAGCCCGGAGGGAAACACAATTAAAAAGGCATATCTAACCCATAGCAGAATAAAAAAAGTAAATCCCGGAGATATTGTACTTTTTTACAGATCTGCTGATAAAAAAGCAATTGTGTCTCTTGGTGTGGTTGATAATTTCTATCCCGATGTTCGAGACATTGATGAGATTATAAGGATTATCGGAAAAAGAAGTGTGTATTCACACAATGAAATCGAAAGATCTTATAAGCCGCTCGCAATACTATTATTTAGACATCATTTCCATCTCCGCCACGGCATCACACTCAAAGAACTATTGGATTCAGGCATTCTCTCTGGAGCCCCTCAATCAATTACACAAATCGACGACGAGAAATTTGCTAAAATTAAACGGATGGGTGGAATTAATGAGAGTTTTACTTTCAATTAAACCGAAATATGTAGAGCAGATCCTGAAGGGAAATAAAAAATTCGAGTTCCGTAAGGTGATCTTTAAAGATCAATCTGTTCAGGAAATTTTCATATACTCGTCATATCCCGTGAAAAAAATCATTGGGAAATTCCGTGTAGGGGATATCCTGGAAGACCATCCCGATAGACTTTGGATGAAGGTGAAAGATGCATCCGGCATTGATGAGGAAGAATTTTTCAATTACTTTCATGGCAAAGAGAAAGGTTTTGCCATAGGTATCGATGAGATGCTTCAATTTGATGAACCCTATGATCCTTGGGAGCATAATTCCAATTTTATCGCTCCGCAGTCCTTTCAGTATATTGATGATTCATTTATCCCTCAGGAGTCCGAAGAATTTTTAGCGGAATGCTGAACGAAACCAATTTTTACCGAATCTTATTAAAGCCCCAATTTCTCCAATAATCCGGGAATAATTGAATTTTCATAGAATTTATCTTGTCTTGGTAAAGAAACGTTGATAAACCCCTGTTTTCCGGCTCCGCCCCTCCGCTCCACCCTTTTATGCACCGCTCCCGGACGAAGTACCTGTGCCCCCGGAGCTGC
>NZ_JARVGN010000375.1 GCF_029762515.1 Methanocalculus sp.
CTCGGTGATGACGAACTCAGGAAAAGCATTCTCCTATCTCCCGGCGATGTGCGGGGTTGTTCCGCGGCTTGGGACGATTCAAGACTGTGTCCGGGTAGCCACCGAATAACCTCTCCCAATATACCTCTTTTATCAGCTTTTGGGTTAATCCAGACTATGGATAGAATGAATAGTCATAATCCGAAAGAGAAAGCCTATCCTCCTGCACCACCGGAGGCGATCGCACGGGAAGTTATCATCAGGCTCGGCCTTAAAGGGCATGAACGGGTGCTGCATATCGGATCAGATGACGGCACCCTGACCGCTGCCATCGCCGCCTGCCTCCCGAGGGGGAAGGTGACGGGTATCGAGTCATCTGTTGCTCTTCTTACTTCATCAGCGGCGGCATATGGAAAGAACAGGTACAATAATATCGTCTTTCAGATGGGAGAGCTTGCCGATATGGCATACCAGTCCGAATTCGATTCCATCATCTGCCTTGATGCACTGAACCGGGCTTTGGATCCAGCCCGTGCAATCGGCTCCATCAGTAATGCACTTGCAGATGGCGGCCGCCTCCTTCTCCAGGTGGAGGGAACCGGCCCATCAGAGGAGGTGCTTGCCGGGATACAGGTAATCATCTCCGATCCCGCATGGAAACAGTATTTTACCGGCGATTCCCATCAGTTCCTCCTCTTCGGGAAAGATGAGGTGGCAAGGCTCGCTGAGGCAGCGGGGATCACCCTGTCACGGGCCGATCTCGCCCGCAGGGTGGTTCTCCTCCGGGATGCGGGCGCACTCTCCCGGTGGATAGAAAAGAGCTGGCGGTCCCTGATCGGGCAGGTGCCGGGGGAGCGGAGGGAGGAGTTTATCTCAGCACTGGCAGAGAGATACCATGCCCTCTATCCGCAATCAGGTGACGGCTCCTTCCAGATCCCGGTCTCCCGGATCACCCTTGAAGGGAGGGTGGAGCAGGGCTCCACCTGATCTCTCCTTTTAGAACCCGATTGCCTGGAGCAGGTACAGCACTCCCACGATCAGCACTGCGACAACCGGCACGATAAACAGCGCCCGCACCCCGAGCAGTTCCGGAATCGTCTCTGCCGGGAAGACTCCTTTATTCAGGATCGTCCTGTCTAGCCGGGGATAGAGCCGGGCGAAGATCCCTGCGCCTATTACTATTCCGATCATCCCGACGAGTGCATCAAGGGCACCGGAGCCGACCGCGGCTGCTGCGGTGCCGGGGCAGTACCCGAGGACGGCGAAGCCGGCACCAAAGATCAGCCCGCCTATGATGGTGGCACCGGCTGATCCCAGTTTTGTGTGCAGATGGACAAGTCCTGCCGCCTTCATTACGTAGACACCGATCATTCCGACGAGGATCGCGGTCATCATTATCTTAACAACCGTGAAGTCGGTGAGGAGGAGCTGGCCGAGGATAACATCATAGCTGGCAACCCCTCCCTTCTGGAGGAGGAAGCCGAAGATGATCCCGAAGAGGACCCCGAGAAGTACCTGGGCTTTTTTATTGGATCTCAGTTCATCAAATACCATATCTGCCACCTCAGAGGAATGCGAACCCATAGATCATCCCGGCGACGAGTATGCCGCCGATGAAGAAGAAGATCACTGCCACCCAGCTGGCAAGGCCAAGCTGGAGTGTGCCGGATATACCGTGGCCTGAGGTGCAGCCGCCTGCCCACCGGGCCCCAAGCCCCATCAGGATGCCCCCGAGAAGCGCTACTCCCGCCCTGAGGAGGGCATCTGTTCCAAATGCCCCTGCAAAGAGCGGCGGCACCGTCAGCAGGGAGAAGGCACCGGAGAGATATGCGGATATGAATCCCCCGATCAGAATCCCGATCACAATAATCCACTGCCAGTCAGCAGTCGGCGTGATCTTCTGGTAATATGCCATCGATTCGGCCTTCTCACGTGAAATTGCCGTCTCCACCATCCCGGCGGTCTTTGCATATGCAGTCGATGCCCCGAGGGGCCGGTCGGAGAGGAGGAAGGTGATCCAGATAAGGACACCGATTCCCGCTCCGACAATATAGGGCGACCATGTCGCCGCTGTAAACCATTCGATCATCTTTCATCTTCCGTCTGATCTCTCTTCGTTTACGGAACCGGTGCAAACCCGGAACGGCTGTATGCAGTATAGCCGCCGCCGAGGTTCATCACATGGCTGATACCGTTCATCTTCAGGATGCTCGCGGCAATGCTCGCCCGCTGCCCGCCCCGGCACAT
>NZ_JARVGN010000376.1 GCF_029762515.1 Methanocalculus sp.
CGATCCGGCTGGTTCTTGGTCTCTTCTGCACAGAGACGTTTGACTACAATCATCTTGTGCAGGGGATTTTTGAGCGAAGATACCAGCTTCAGCCCCAGGATATCGGGAGGCTCGATATGAAGAAAGGGCTTCTGATTACAAAGACCGATGGCGAGACACTGACGATTCCCCTGAAGGAATTGAATGAAGCGGTTCGCCCGGGATGCCGGATCTGCACCGACCTGACTGCCAGATCAGCAGATATCTCGGCAGGTGCAGTCGGTTCTCCTCCCGGACAAACGACACTGATCATCAGGAGCGGCACCGGAGAAACATTTGTCAAGTCTGCGATTGCATCGGGAGCATTGCTGATAAAAGACGGAATTGACGAGAAAGCGATCGAATCACTTGCCGCGAAGAAAGCGGCACGGGGCATCCCACAAGAGTGATCAGATACAAAATATGCAGATTTCAACCCATACTAAAAGGAATTGCCACTGATCAGGGAACCAGTTCCCGGCACCGGTTCCTGAGGGTGGCAACCCCCACCCCGGCAGCCTTTGCGACATCACTCTGGGTTCGCCTCTCTCCGGTTTCAAGTGAGGCGAGATAGAGAGCAGCAGCTGCAAAACCAGCAGCATCCTTTTTTCGTTCTTCCTGTATTACCGGCTGCCCGGAGAGGATCTCCCCGGCACGCCTCCGCTGGATTTCATCGATCCCAAGCAGCCCGGATATGCGATCCAGAGCAGAAGAGATATCGGTTTGATAGGGATCGACAACCCGGATATCATCAGCTTTCTCCCCGATAAATACCGCCTCTCTCCGTGAAAGGCGCGAGAGATGGATGATCGCATCAAGGGTTACAGGCAGGCTCTTCTGCCGGCAGGCATGGTAAAGTGCAGCTACTGAAAGAGTCTGATCAGATCCACCCGGAATCCTTCCCGCCGCAGCCTCTTTTTTGCAGATCTCCCTGGCTTCACTTTGGACTTCCCAGGAAAGCCCAAGGGCCGATCCCATCCTCCGGACCTCTGAGAGGGCAGTTGAAAGAGACAGATCCATATCAGCAGCAGAAACGGTCCCCCTCTTCTTCCGACGAAGATAATAGAGCAGTTTCGGATGATGAGCGATATCAATCGATCCTGTGGATGATACAACCGTTTGAGCGGCAGACGAGTCCGGGTAGAGAGGACTCATGCCACTACCAGTGCTATTCGATCCTTCACCGGCAATGTCCGTAACAGGCTCGCACTCAACACCAGGATCAGAGGGTGCCGGGAGATCATGCTGGCGGCTGAGCCTGTCAATAAGCGTGTTTCTTCCGGTTCGGGCAACACCATCATCAGGATTGAGGGAGAGGGCACGCTCATAGGATCTGAATGCTTCATCCACACAATCAAGCTTCTCAAGCGCAACACCACGGCCCGTCCAGGCCACCGCAAGATCCGGATCGAGTGCGATGGCCTTGTCATAAGAGAGGAGGGCATCATCATATCGTCCAAGCCCGCCAAGGGCATTGCCCCGGTTTGCCCATGCATGGGCATCATCAGGATTGAACTCAAGGGCCTTATCATACGAGGCAAGGGAATGGCCAAACCTCCCGAGTTTTTCAAGGGCAACACCACGGCCGGTCCAGACGTGTGGATCCCGTGAATTAAGCGCAAGAGAACGATCATAGGAGGCTAGAGCATCCTTAAAGCGGCCGAGATTTCCAAGTGCAGTCCCACGGATATACCAGGCAAGGGCGTGATCCGGATCGAGGGCAAGGGCCTTATCATACGAAGCGACCGCCTCATTTCTCCGGCCAATCTTTTCAAGAGCAACACCACGGCCGGTCCAGGCATTTGCGTTCTCAGGATCGAGGGAGAGCGCCTTATCACAGGATGCAACCGCATCTGCATACCTTCCAATAACGCCAAGGGCATTGCCCCGGTTTGCCCATGCGCATGGGTTGGAGGGATCAATTTCCAGAGCCTTGTCATATGAGGCGAGCGCATCCTCCAGCCTCCCGATACCAAGGTATGCATTACCGCGGTTATACCATGCGGTTGCATATTCGGGTTGGATTGCGAGGGCACGATCATAGGATCTCAGGGCATCATCATACCTGCCAAGGTTCGCGAGGGCATTGCCGCGATTATACCACGCCGGCGCATTCTTTGGATTTATCTGAAGCGCCCTCTCAAAGGAATCAAGTGCTTCGGTGTATCGGGAGAGTTCTGCAAGTGCCACCCCCCGGCCGG
>NZ_JARVGN010000377.1 GCF_029762515.1 Methanocalculus sp.
CTGATGAGGGCACTTGGCCTCACAGATCTGGTAATGCCGGTTGCGCTGATGAGCGATATCCATGACTGGGCGGGTCTTCTTCTCGGGTTTATGGTCGCCCTTCACCTGTTTATGAACCGTGCCTGGATCATCTCCACTACCAAAAAGGTGCTTGCAGGAAAAAAGTGATGAGTGGCCGGGTTCTTCCGGCTCATATTACCGGTTATAGACACTTTCGGAGATATCTGCACTATCTGAAAATCCACGCTGCTCCCAGTATCCCCGGTAGGAGGGATCATCTGAAAGCTCGATTGTCTCGATCCATTTGATCCATTTATAGCCCCATTTGTCCTCGGCAACGAGCTGGAACGGATATCCTCTCTCTGACGGAAGCGTGACATTGTTCATCCGGTATGCCATCAGAATATCATTTTCCATGATGTAGTCGAGTGGAAGCGAAGTTGTGTATCCGTCATCTGCCCTGAAGATGACGGTGTTTGCCCGGGGATCTGCTCCAGCGTCATTGATGATATCCCGAACCAAAACACCTTTCCAGAGGATGGTGGCATCCCAGCCTTCAACACAATAGAGGGTGACCACTTTTGAGTAGTGCGGGTATTTGTCAAGGATCTGATCATAGTTTAAGATGGTGTCCTCCTCAACAAGTCCGGTGACCGTCAGCCGGTAGCGGGTGATATCAACATACCGTGGGCCACGGATTGCATTTTCGCGGAAGTCATTGACTGATGAGAGGTCAAGTCCTTCATAGTTCCTGATCTCAACGGCTGCAAGGGCGGTTGGATCATTGCCTGACATCCTGCTATCTGCACCAACATAGGGGAGGAGAAGGAAGATAACCGCACTTAAGAAGATAAACAGGGCGATTATCAGGATGAGGAAGGAAGGTTTCTGCATGAGAAGGGATGTTGTCGGAAGTGTTGATAAAATCATGTATGGGAACTGGCATGTGGCGTATTGTGCGGTTGTGATGGCTTGGCTTCGGGGGCATTTCAGTTCAGATCAGCTGTTGCATCTGACATATGTCGTCTTGATGATTTACCCCCGATTCAGAAAACCTCATCAGTCATGATATCCATCTGAAGAGTATGCCAGTGATCACCACTTCTGATGGCATATCTCTCAGGTATGCAATTCATGGTGAAGGAAAAACAGTCATTTTTGTGCTCGGGTATGGAATGAGCCTCGACGAGTGGCCTTCCCGGCTGATATCACAACTTGCACAATCGTACAGGGTCATTCTCTACAACCACCGCGGGGTGTCCGGTGAGCGTAACCCGGCGATTGAGTTTACGATCCCACAGGGAGCCCGGGATCTGCATGAGGTGATTACACAGCTTGCGGGCAGGGAAGGGTATGGACAAGATAGGGAGGAAGATAAGAAGGAATTGATAGAGGTAGAGGAAGGGGAGGATGATTCTGAAAAAGAGAGGGGTGTGCATATCATCGGGTACTCGATGGGGGGGATGATTGCACTTGAATACGCTCTTTTGTATCCGGATTCAGTCGACCGCCTTGTCCTCCTGAATGCCGACTGCGGTGGGGTGTTGAAGATCCCGGCAGAGGAATGGGTCACAGCAGAGATGGCAAAAGAACTCTCCACCGCTGAGGCATATCTTGAGCGTGCCGGAAAGCTTCTCCTCACGGAATCATATCGCTGTGAATTTCCCGATCCCATGACCTGGTTTGTGGATTATGGGGAGGTGGCTGACCCGCATGCAGTAAAGGAGCAGTTTGATGCGATGCTCCTCTGGGAAGGGGTCTGCCCGGATCTCCATACAATCCGCTCTCCGGCACTCATTATTGCTGGCGATCAGGATATTGTCATCCCCCCGGAGAATGCCGAAATTCTGGCAGCGGCCATGCCGGATGCCACGCTCCATATACTGGGCGGGCAGGCGCATGGGATGATCTTCTGCCAGCCGGTGAGGATTGCAGAGATGATCGAGGAGTTTCTTGGGTGAGCGGGGGGGGCAAGGAGATGAGGGATAATGGTCGAAATGATGATTTGATAGATTCAGATTCTATCCTGAGTGAAGGGGATTATATCTCCCTACAAAAATATCGAGCTGAGAAAGAAAAGGGGATGTTGATCTCTGAATCCGATGCGAAAAGGGGACTTGGTTTATGATGTATGAAATCAGGTTATCCTCATAATTCCATTAATTTTATTCCTTGCTTTCTGATTTCATTTGATTAGGCCGATTTTTCCATTAT
>NZ_JARVGN010000378.1 GCF_029762515.1 Methanocalculus sp.
CGTCATCATTTGCTGATCCGAATGGGAGATGGCCATATCGGGAGATGATCGCCCAGTCTCCGGGATTGAGGGGGGACGCCTTCTTCCGGGTGAGGTGCATCTCAGTGGTGCCGGATATGATACTGATCCGGGTGTAATCCATGTCGATCGCCATATCTCCGATGATAGGTGAGATCGATACCTGTATGGCCCCTATTGAATGTTCATCAGTCTTCCGTGGCCTGATATCAAAACCTGATACGGTGCGTGGAATAGAGGAGTAGCCGACAAGATCTCCTGCCAAACGAACCGAGTCACCGGATTCGCGAACTGCCATTGCGACGAGACCGTGCGGAGTGCCGGTGTGGTGGGGGGCAATGATATGGATGAGAATGATGGTCCCTGCCACCCCTCCAAGGATAATGAGAATAACCGATAGGACGGTGATGGCATCATCCTGAGGTCTCTTCGTCATATTGTTTTGTTGCTTCCGATATTCTTAAGGCTTCTGGCAACTTTCTGGATAATTATGCAATATACCGTTGTTGACGGAGAAGATCGGGGGGATCTGGTGCTCTATGCCCTCTCCACCTGCCGCTGGTGTGCGATGACCAAAGAACTCCTCCAGAGCCTGAAGGTGAAGTTTCGGTATGTCTATGCTGATCTCCTCCCTCCGGAAGAGATTGAGGCAGCGATCTCTCTGGTTGAGCGGTTCAACCCAGCGGGATCATTTCCGACGCTGGTGATTAATGGAAAAGATGCTATCATCGGGTATAAGGAAGAAGAGATCAGGAGGATATTTGCACGATGACCTACGATCCCACTGCTGAGGAGATTGATACGCTTGAAAAGGAGCTCATATTGGATGCTGAGATCCATGGGTATCACCTGAGCCCTGATCGGGATGGAGTGCGGGCACTTGTCAAAGGGCTGATTGTCAATACCAGACGATATGGCTATCCTGCCTGCCCCTGCCGCCTCTCCTTTGGGAAGAAAGAGGAGGATCTCGATATCATCTGCCCCTGTGATTACCGGGATTCCGATCTCGATGATTTTGGTGCCTGCTACTGCTCACTCTATGTAACAGAAGCAGTTCGAAGCGGCCGCGAAGAGCTGAGAGCTATCCCGGAACGCCGCCCTCCACGGAGTGAGCGAAAGAAGTCCGGATCGGCGGCTCTTTCTGGTGGATTTTCCCTCCCCATCTGGCGTTGCCGGGTCTGTGGATATCTCTGTGCACGGGAAAAACCGCCCGAAACCTGTCCCATATGCAAGGTATCAAAAGAGCGTTTTGAACGATTTGCCTGAATTAAATATGCCTGAACATGAGATAGCAACATTTGCCGCGGGCTGTTTCTGGGGAGTGGAGGCAGCCTTTGCGGATCTTGCCGGTGTCATCTCGACCCGTGTCGGATATACCGGTGGAACCGTTGACAACCCGACCTATGAGGAGGTATGTACCGGCAGGACCGGACATGCAGAGGCGGTCGAGGTGACCTATGATCCGGCTCTCGTTACATACGATCACCTGCTGATCCGGTTCTGGTCGATTCATGACCCAACGACAAAAGACCGGCAGGGGCCGGATACCGGGAGCCAGTACCGATCTGCCATCTTCACCCATTCCAAAGAGCAGGAGGATAAGGCAAACGCCTCGCGGGAACGTATGGATCGATCCGGGAGGTTTGGCAGGCCGATCGTGACCGAAATTCTGCCTGCCGCTCACTTCTGGCCAGCTGAAGAGTACCACCAGCAGTACTTCAGGAAACATGGTCATTCCTGTGGGATCGGGTTTTAAGAGCCGATCCCATTCATCTTTTCCTTATTCCTTCTCTCTACCAAGCTCAGCCGTAGCCCCGGCAAGGATCGCCATTGCAGGGATGACCAGGTACCGGGAGCCGATCTCAATGAACCACTCCGGACCACTCATCCCAAAGAGGGTAACCATCACCAGGAGGTCAAGTGCCCAGTTGATCAGAAGCCAGCTGATGCCGATAGTGACCCCGGCAGTAAGCCATTCTATCTTACCCGGGAGGCTTCTCAGGTACAGGTAGATGAGGAGGGCGCCACTTGCGGCACCAGAGATGATCATCAGGCTTTTGAAGGCGAATATGCCGATGGTGAGTGTGCCGTCCGGTCCATACAGGAAGAGGGAGATTCCGAAGGGGATGAGCCAGGTGAGGATACCATAGAGGATGAGGCGGAGTTTTGTCTGCATGGAATCGTGTTTGGAGGG
>NZ_JARVGN010000379.1 GCF_029762515.1 Methanocalculus sp.
GGTGGGACGTTCAATTATATGAATATTCTTATTTTTCAGAAAAATAAGAAATTTTAGATCATTTCTCGCTTGGAACTCCACTCCGGCTTTCGCAGCCTGTAGGTTGCGAGTGGAATTGCGATGATTATCAGCATCAAAAATGCCATTCCGATGATATACATTGGAAGATCTGTTGATGCACCGGGGTCTGGCGAGATGGATAGAAGATCAGAATAAGCGGGATTCATTACTCCATGTGTCGAAGTTATTGATATGATCCTTGAGGAGACGCTCATTTTTGGTTCAGAGGAGGATGCGGATGCATTCTGTGCTTTTGCTAAAGAGAAAGGGATTGGTGTAAAAAAGTCATTCAGGGGGGTTGCGATAACCGAGGATATCATCACCTGCACCCTCCGGGGTTTTATCGACTGGTATTCGGAGATGATTGATGCCAACTCTGAAGAGAATCCACTCTTTGCCGATGATGAGATCTCCCTCTTCCAGAGACAGGTGAATCTTCTGACAAGGACAACGGCAAAACTGGAAGAGATCCTTTCAGGAAAAGAGATCGGTGATGTCATCTATACCCGGGAGACTGTCCAGAAAGCAATCCTCTCCCTCCTCTCGCTCCCGCAGAAGGATGCTGAGGCACTCGGCGATCTGCCTGAGTTGAATGATGTCTGGATCCCAATTGAGATCATGCTGAAGGATAACCAGATTGTTGTTGAATCTCCCGAGGGATACCGCCTTCAGAAGATAATTAAGCCCGGCGAGCTCCTCTACCAGAATACCCCCTCATCATATGCTGATGCATTCTTTGAGGCTGGCAGAACACATGGTGCGATCATCTCTGCAAACTATTCGATTGATTCTGAATGTGTTGTGACTGCCGGACCCGGGATCTACCTGCTGGAGAACGAAAACACAATTTTTGATCTCCTCGATACCCTTGCGGTGGATGAGGCGTCCCTTGATCTCTTCTATGAGAATTATACTACAAAGCAACAGATCGTTCGCTCATTGATCAGCCTGATCGGCAGGAAGAATACACTCTCTTTGACAGAGATCAGTGCTGAGATGGCGAAATACCGTTCATCTTCAGATAATGCTGATTCGGGCTTTGAAATCCATCTCTCCCCAATCATGGTGAAGCTGATTGTGACCGAGCTGATAAAGGCAAAGATCCTCACCGGTCCTGAGAAGAAGGTTCGGATTGGAAAAGGAATTCCTGGCAGGGGATGAAGTTGGGCTCTTCTGTATCATCAACAGCATCGAAGGTCATGGTGGCGGTATGACAATACCCGATACTGCCCTGCTCCATCTTGTTCTGTATGCGGTGCTGAATATCTTCTCGTTCCTTACCTTTGCAGATGACAAGCTGAAGGCGAAGAACAACTCATGGAGGACGAGCGAGAAACGGCTGTTAGTCTATGCCTTTGTCGGGCCGTTCGGTGCACTTGCAGGGATGAAGCTGCTCAGGCACAAGACGCAGAAGATCAAATTCAAGGTTGTCTATTTCTTCCTTCTGCTGCATATTCTGGTGATCGGGTATTATCTCATGCCCTTTCTAACCGGATGATTGCGCAGGAAAAGAGTATTTGAAAAATGGGTGAATTGTTAAGGGAACAATTTCCCTATTTATTTTTCCATCATCACAAAAATCTCCGGCCGCCATGCGGGATCAACAACGCTCAGTATGACCGCATTCGTAGTGCCGGCATTTTTGATCTCCTTTGGCTTACCTGGGGGGAAGAGTGCTGCATGTCCTGCTGGAATTGTGTAATCCACTCCGTCTCCGGCACGGATGGTGATCTCCCCCTCCACAACATAGATCAGATCGGTTGCACCTGTAAGCCGGTTACCGACGATTGTTCCTCCCGGGAGTATCTGTGCATATGCTACGCTGTAGTCGATTGGAATATCCATTTCAGGCATCAGCACGGGATTGATGAGGGTGTAGACGAGCGTCCCGGTATCGAAATCCCACTCGATCCCGCCTGCCGGATCTGAGATTATGATCGGATCTGCATTTGTGGAATTTTGGAGTGGGATGAGGTCATCATCCCTGATATCGATATCAAACGAATACTGGGGCTGGTTTGCCGAGAGGTACCGGAGATCTGATTCGCCGATACTTTCAATCGACTGGAGCACTCCTTCAGGAAGGAGGACGAGTTCTCCTGGCGCTGCCTCAACAGTTTCTGAATCACAGTGTATCCTGGCAGCCCCG
>NZ_JARVGN010000037.1 GCF_029762515.1 Methanocalculus sp.
CTGCCATTTAATGGTAGTTGAGGATTTAGGTATGATAATACTATTGATAGCCTGTTTTTCTCATCCTTTGCAGGCAATTGTATTATGCCGTCGGAGAGATCAGTTGTATTCTATGAAAAGGGAATTGATCATTATCGCCATCATCCTCCTCTTCTCCCCAATTGGTGCCATAACCGCTTCGGCAGCAGAGTACCCCACTGCCCCCCTTGGATCGGCTGATTCGATGATGCAATTTGTCGAATGGCTTGTTGAACTCGCAAATGAGCTCATCTGGATCTTTACAGGTGCGATGGATCTGATCGGACTCTCAAACGAGACCTATGTCGGTGATATGGTCGCCACCCTTGATGATGGAATGAGTCTGGTGAATGCTACAAAGAGCCAGAAGTGAGAGGCTTGTACCAGACATTCATGCTCTCGAATCCTCCCCCGATCTGGGTATTATTCGGCAGGGTGCCTGCATAGTGGTACCCTCCCCGTGCAAAGAGGATATTCACCGGAGGCTCCTCACCCCGGCAGATCGTATAGGCAAGATGGAAGCCATCCTTGAAGACGTTTCCTTCCATATGGGCAAGGAGGGCACCGGCAGCACCTGCCCCCCGTGCAGAGGGGAGGGTGGCAAAATCGGTCATCTCGACCGTTTTTGATGATGAATCAAGTTCAGCCGACGAAACAGCCACGATCTCATCCCCATAAAGGAGGAGGAAGAACCGGACATCCCCGCTCACAATCAGATCAGAGATATAATCCGGATCATCAATTGGGAACGGATATGTTGGAAAGACCGAAGCATAGATCTCTGCAAGCGATTTTGCATCTGATCCGGACGCCTCCCTGATAGAAAATCCTTCCTGCAAGGGTGGATGGCCGGTTCCTGCACGTTGCCACGAGATCTCAAGTGTTTCTGAAACCCCCGATCCATTGTACTTCTGCCGTGCAGGATCGGTGTACTTTCCCAGGAAGAAGCAGGCTGTACCATCCGGATAGAACCCCGGGATCTCAGCCTCAACGGTGAAGCCTTCCTTCAGGAATGCCGGGGCAGAGGTTGCGGGAACTTTGGCAAAGACTTTGCTGTACCTTTCTGTTTCGAGCGTCTCTTCGATCCATCTGAGTACGCGATCGCAGTCATCCGGATGCAGCCGCATCAGATATATCCGGTTGTTGTGGGGCCCATGCTGGATGATGCTCGCCCCAACCCTGATTACCGGATCACTCCTCTTCGTCATCTCTCCGTGCCATCCGTTCCGAATCTACAGGAACAAGGGCTGTTGCCTCGTCATAATCCGAGAGGAGCCGGGCAATACCAACAACATGCTGCTCTTCGCCCCCTTTCAGGTTCAGCTGGAGTGAGCAATCCTTGCAGTTGCGATCACAGAAGATCGTGGTATAGTGATCCGGCTCCCGGTAGGTTGTGATCACACCTTCATAGTTCCTGAGAATCACCTTGTTGGTCGAATATGATATAAGATAGGTGGGCATCACCGGGATCTTTCCACCGCCACCGGGTGCATCTATCACATAGGTGGGAACGGCAAATCCGCTGGTATGGCCGATTAAGTTCTCGATGATCTCGATCCCCTTCCCGACCGGGGTTCTGAAATGCGAGAGACCTTCTGAGAGGTCGCACTGGTAGAGGTAGTATGGCCGGACCCGGTTTTTCACCAGTTTCTGGACGAGCGCCTTCATGATCCTCGGGCAGTCATTCACACCCGCAAGGAGGACCGACTGGTTGCCGAGCGGAATTCCGGCATCGGCAAGTTTTGCCAGTGCCCGCTCGGCTGTCGGGGTGATCTCCTGCGGATGGTTGAAGTGGGTGTTCAGCCAGATCGGCTGGTGCTTCTTCAGGACATTGACGAGTTTATCAGTGATCCTGAAGGGGAGGACAACCGGAGTCCTGGATCCGATCCGGATCACCTCAACATGAGGTATTGCCCTGAGTTCGGTCAGGATACGGTCAATCAGCTCATCAGGGAGCATCAGGGGATCGCCGCCGGAGAGGAGGACGTCCCGGACCTCGGGATGTTCACGGATATAGGCGATGCCTGCTTCCATCTCCTCCCATGTCGGGACACGGTCACGGTCGCCGACACGCCGCTTCCGCGTACAGTGGCGGCAGTACATCGCACAGACATTTGAGACGAGGAAGAGAACCCGATCAGGATAGCGGTGGGTGATCCCGGGAACCGGGCTGTCGCTATCCTCTGCCAGTGGATCCTCAAGTTCACACTCTTCAACGATCAGCTCGTCGGGTCTTGGAATTGACTGGAGAAAGACAGGATCCTGGGCATAGTCTTCTGTTTTGATCAGGGAGAGGTAATAGGGGGTTGCCGCGAGGGGGAATTTTTGTATCGTCTCTTCAAGCTTCTTCCGCTCTTCAGGCGGAAACGTGATTCCAAGCACCTTCTCAACGGTATTCAGATCCCGGACCGTATGGGCAATCTGCCATCTCCAGTCTTTCCACTGGGGTGCATCATGGTCTATATCTGTATAGTCTTCGTTTTGTTTTGGTATTCGGGTAGATAATTCCATAATTATTTCAACTCACCAGAGTACTATGATACCATATTCCTTAAAATGAACGGAATAATTAATATAATAATCCTGATTCTGATTTCGAGCGATTTTCATGGATTTATGTACGCAACATTTAAATATCATTATTCTGGGGACGGCACCAATAGGAGGGAAACCTCAATTGGAATCCATTCTGATCAAAATATCCAATTTTAAGACCTATATAGCCGCATATTGCTGAATACACAGAGTGGTGGCGGTATGCCATAAGCTTCATACCATGGCAGATCCATCCATTCTGTATGCCTGAAGGTGAGAAGGAATCTATCATCGGAAGAACGATCATGCCACGTGATATGGTCATCTACAAGGAGGATACAATAGCAAGCCGGACACTGATCATGAGCCGTGAGGGAACTGTCACCCTCTTTGCCTTTGACGAGGGGCAGGGTCTCTCCGAGCACACAGCCCCTTTTGATGCTCTGGCTTTTGCTCTCGACGGGGAGGCGGAGATTACGATCGCCGGTTCTTCCCACTATCTGAGAGAGGGTGAGATGATCATCATGCCCGCAAAGATTCCCCATGCGGTACAGCCGGCCACACGTTTCAAGATGATGCTGGTCATGATCCATGCCGGGATTCAGGAGAAAGCAGGCAAAAACGTGAATATCGGGGAGAAAGAGAAGAAAAAGGAGGAGAAAGGGGCAAAGAAGGAGAAGAAAAGGAGTAAAAAGCAGGAGAAGAAGAGGGCAAAGAAAGAGAAGAAGCAATAAAAGAGAGATGGGAGAGAGATGGCGGTAACCAGCCATCTGTCATCCCCGGGAAGAGCAGGATGACTACCGGTTTGATCCGGATCAGAACCGTTTATACCGGGAAAATGCAATAACAATACCAATGATCAGGATCGGGCTGCTTGGTTGCGGGAATATCGGCCATATCATAGCGAAGAACCAGAATGGTTTCTCGATTATAGCAGTCTTTGACCAGATTGAGGGGAGGGCAGACGAACTTGCAGCTGCATCCGGTGCCCTTCCTTTCACAGATTTTAACGCATTTTTATCAGCCGGTTTTGATATTGTCGTCGAGGCGGCCTCGGTTACAGCCGCGCAGGAGTACGGAGAGAGGATCCTTCTCTCAGGCCGTGATTTTGTGGTGATGAGTGTCGGTGCACTCTCAGATTCAGCCTTCTGCGAGAAGCTTGTCACGCTGGCCAAAGAGAAGGGAAAGAAGATCTATATCCCCTCCGGTGCGGTGATGGGACTGGACAATATAAAGGTCGGACAGATATCGCGGATCTCCACCTTCCTCCTCAGGACAACAAAGAGCCCCAGATCACTCAATATTGAAGCTGAAAAACCGATGATGATCTTCTCGGGAAAAGCCACCGAATGTATCAGGAACTATCCAAAGAACACAAATGTCTCAGAAGCACTCACGTTAGCAGCAGGGCATGAGGTTGATGTTGAACTCTGGGTGGATCCTGAAGCTGATCGAAACACCCATGAGATCTTCATCGAAGGTGAGTTTGGCGATGCATATATCCGGGTGAGGAATGTGCCAAGCCCCGATAATCCTGCAACAAGCTACCTTGCCGCCCTCTCCATCCTCTCCCTGTTAAAGAATCTCGATAACCCACTGGTGATCGGAACATGACGATCCAGGAAGAAATACAAAAGTTAAAAATCGCCAGAAACGCCCTTATCCTTGCCCATAACTACCAGCCAGCAGAGATCCAGGATGTTGCGGATATCGTCGGCGACAGCCTTGAACTCGCGATCAAAGCAGCAGGGGCAACTGAACCTGTGCTTGTCATCTGCGGAGTCCGGTTCATGGCAGAGACTGCAAAACTCCTCTCTCCGGAAAAGACTGTCCTGCTCCCTGCACCTGATGCCGGGTGCCCGCTCTCCGACTTCCTCACACCCGAAATGGTTCACGAGGCACGAGGGAAGTATCCGGGTGCTGCGGTTGTCGTCTATGTGAACTCGAGTGTGGAGGTGAAGGCGGCCGCAGATATCACCTGTACTTCAGCAAATGCAGCAGCCGTTGTCCGGTCACTCGATGCAGAGACGATCCTCTTTGGACCGGATGCCAATCTTGCATCCTTTGTACAAAAACAGATGCCAGAGAAGCGGATTATCCCGCTCCCGCCCGGTGGGCACTGTTATGTCCATTGCGCCTTCACAGAGGATCAGATCCGGGAGGCGAGGTCGAAAGGGTGGCGGATCGTCTGCCATCCCGAATGCCCCCCAAAGATTCAGGCAGACTCTGATCTGATCGCATCAACCGGCGGCATGGTGCAGCATGCATGTGAATGCGATGAATGGTTCATCTGCACCGAACGGGACATGGGATACCGGCTCAAAAAACTCCACCCTGACCGGCAGTTCCATGTCGATCCTGAGGCAATCTGCAAGGATATGAAGAAGACGACGATCGAAGACCTCCATCGGTCACTGCGTGATGGTATTCACGAGGTGAAGATCCCTGACGAAATCGCGGTGCCTGCCAGAAAAGCGGTCGAGGCAATGATGGCTGTTTTGGAGAAGAGTGCATGATACAGAATGAATCACTCCGGCGGTTTCTTGCTGAAGACGCACCCTATGGCGATATCACCACCGGATCAGTTATCCCGGATACTGAAGGGAGGGCTGCGATCCTCTCCCGCGAAACCGGGGTTGTCGGAGGGCTCGAGGAGGCGATCTTCCTCTTTGCCGAATGCGGAGTTGAGGCACGAGCCCTCGCACGTGATGGGGACTGGATCGATCCGGGGCAGCAGATCCTCGATATTACCGGACCTGTTCATGGCATACTCCTTGCAGAAAGGACAGTGCTGAATCTCATGGGGAGGATGTCCGGGATTGCAACCGCTACCCGTCGCTTTTCTGCCCTGATCGATTCGGTGATACCGGGGGCACGTATCGCCGGAACCAGAAAGACTGCGCCGGGACTTCGATTCTTTGATAAAAAAGCGATTATACTCGGGGGAGGGGACCCCCATAGGAACTCCCTCTCAGATGCTGTTCTGATCAAGGATAATCACCTCGCTCTTGTTGGTATTGAAGAGGCGATAACCCGTGCACGGAGCGTATCGCAGTACCGGGTGATCGAGGTGGAGGCGGAGACACCTGAAGATGCATGTACTGCCGCTGCTGCTGGTGCTGATATCATCATGCTCGACAATATGGATTCGGAGACGGTGATGATGACGATTCAGCTCCTCAAAGACGGCGATCTTCGGGAGCGTGTCAGGCTGGAGCTCTCCGGGGGTATCACCCCGGCAAGTGCCGGATCCTATGCCGGATGCGAGATCGATCTCGTCTCCTCGGGATGGCTCACCCATTCTGTGAAAAATTTTGATCTCAGCCTTGAGATGCGGATGGCGCTTCGGACGATAAAATTATAAGAGGATTTTTCTCCTATCCTCTTCTCTTTTTCACTATATACCAGGCAACCCCGCCGATTACCACAAGCGGGAGAAGTGCAAAGACGGCAACGATAATGATCCCGATCATAAAGAGGAACGCAGCAATGCCGGTGTTTACGATACTGGTAATCGAGAACCCTGAATCGATCCCAAGCGGTTCCCCTTCCCTGATCGAGACCGTGATGGCCGCTTCATCGATCTGCGACTCAAGCAGCTTCAGCCTGCCCGTCACCCGGTCAAGGTTCAGCTGTGCAGAATCAATCGCAGTCTGAACCTTCAGGATCTCTTCAACCGTCTCTGCTTTGTCAAGGATCTCGGTGAGACGGTTCACCTGGTTCTCAAGAGCCCGTTTCTCGGCATGGAGATCGGTATATTCAGCAGTCACATCACGGCTTTTTACCTCACGCTGGGTAAGGGTGCCGACAGATTCGATCTCCTGCATCACTGCATCGAACGAATCCGAAGGCACCCTGAGAACGATATGTGCGGAGAACTGCTCGCGGCCATCACTCATCCCGCCCGAGGTGAGGGAGAGTGACTGGATACGGCCATGGTAACGGGCTGCGATTGCGGTGATCTCCTCGGAGGCGACCCTCGTATCACGGGCCTGAAGGCGGAGCCATCCATCCTTGATCACCTTCTGATTGGGATAGGCTACGGCTGAGTCAGCTGCCATGTTCCTGTCATAGGCAACAACAGACTCGGTCATCACCGGTGCAGACTGGTACCCGGAATCAGCCATCATGCAGCCTGCCGAGGCAGAGAGGCCGATGAGGAGAAGAAGGAGGAGAGGAATGAGTGTTTTTTTCATATCAGTCACATCCTGATATAGAACCTAATGCTTTTCCTGACTTTATAGATGGCGATAACTGCGATATTTTTCGCAATCTGCACAAGATCACAATCTGCGAGGATTTTCCAGGAGAACGGAAGAAGAGAGGAAAAAAAGTGAGGCTATCATCCTCAGACGAGGATGAGGAGCGGGGCAAAGACGAGTGCCACCATCGCCATCAGCTTCAGCAGGATGTTGATGGCAGGACCTGAGGTGTCTTTGAAGGGGTCACCGACGGTGTCGCCGACGACTGCTGCCTTGTGGGCATCAGATCCCTTTCCACCATAGTTGCCCTGTTCGATGTATTTCTTTGCATTGTCCCATGCACCACCGGCGTTTGCCATGGTGATTGCAAGGCAGAACCCTGCAACAAGGGATCCTGCAAGGAGACCGCCAAGAGCCGCGGGGCCAAGGAAGTATCCGACAAGGAGCGGTGCTGCAACAGCGAGGACGCCAGGTGCGATCATCTCACGGAGTGCGGAGTTTGTGGAGATTGCGATACAGGATGCGTAATCCGGATCCGCCTTCTCCTCCATCAGTCCGGGGATCTCCTTGAACTGGCGGCGTACCTCGAGAACAATCTCGAATGCTGCCTTTCCTACTGCGGTCATGGTGAGTGCGCAGAAGAGGAATGGAAGCATGGCACCGATGAGCATGCCGACGAAGACCATCGGGTTCGTGACATCGATGATGTTAAGACCGACTGCAAGGGTGTATGCAGAGAAGAGGGCAAGTGCTGTTAAGGCTGCTGAGCCGATTGCAAAGTCCTTTCCGATTTCGGCGGTGGTGTTTCCGACTGCGTCGAGGGTGTCGGTGATCTTCCGGACCTTTGGATCCTGATGTGACATCTCTGCAATACCGCCAGCATTGTCTGCGACAGGGCCGTATGCATCAACGGCAAGGGAGATTCCAAGCGTCGAGAGCATACCGACTGCGGCGATTGCAATACCATAGAGGCCTGCAAACTGGTAGGAGATGATGATCGCAATTGAAACGAAGAAGACCGGGAAAACAGTCGATTCCATGCCTTTTGCAAATCCGCTGATGATTGTTGTTGCGGATCCGGTCTGGGCGGATTTGGCGATCGAGAGTGTCGGTGCCCTGTCATAGGATGTGTAATATTCGGTGATGAGACCGATTGCAAATCCTGCGACGAGACCGGCAATTGCGGCATAGAAGATGCCAACATACTGTGGTCCAATCAGGGTTGTGACGAGGAAGTATGTCGCGATCACAACAAGGATAATTGCAACAATCAGGCCTTTGTTGAATGCCATGTGAATGGCGCTGGACTCGGTCTTGTTTGTCCTGACAAAGAATGAACCGATGATTGCCGAGAAGATACCGAGTGCGGCGATCATCATCGGGAGGAGGACGAGCTGCATCGGGTCGAGGCCGGCATACATCTCAGTATGGACTGCGGTGATACCAAGCACCATCGCAGCGATGATCGAGCCGACATAGCTCTCATAGAGGTCTGCACCCATTCCGGCAACATCGCCGACATTGTCACCGACATTGTCTGCAATGACGGCAGGGTTTCTCGGGTCATCCTCGGGGATGCCTGCCTCGACTTTTCCGACGAGATCTGCACCAACGTCAGCTGCTTTTGTGAAGATGCCTCCGCCGACACGGGCGAAGAGTGCAATCGAGGATGCTCCAAGACCAAAACCTGTTACGGTCGAGAGGACAGTCTCCTGGGGAAGACCCATTGCGGAGAGGGCGAGATAAGCGAGAGAGAGTCCAAAGAGACCCAGCCCGACAACGGCCATTCCCATAACAGACCCGCTTGAGAATGAGACCCTGAATGCCTCTGCAATACCACGGCGGGCGGCGTTTGTGGTTCTCACATTCGCTGCGGTTGCCGTATACATTCCGATGTATCCGGCGGTTGCCGATAGAACCGCACCGAGGATGAAACATGCTGCGGTGAGGGGTGATATTCCGATTGCCAAAACAATCGCCAGCACAACGACAAAAACTGCAATTGCACGGTACTGGCGGTTCAGATAGACCATCGCGCCGAGATGAATCGCGGCGGCGATCTTCTGCATCACCTCTGTTCCTGTCCCCTCTCTCTTCACCATCATGAAGGAGTACCCTGCAAATGCAAGGGCGATAAGGGCAGCAACAGGTGCCAGGTAGATAAGATCCATAGTTAAGGTACCTCCAATGTGTTCAGTATGCCTTCCATAGAAGAAGGAACGAGAACCTTATATATCATATGGAATTTATCTGGTTGATTACGTCTATCAACGAACTCTTATTCGGGAGAATAAACCTGGCGCGCAGAGGGCATAATGTATGGCGGGAAAGCTCAGAGGGAGGAGAGGATCATCCCAAATGTTTCAACCTGATTCTCTGCCTGCGCCATCATCCGGGTTGCCACCGCAGGTGTCAGAAGGGGATTGAGCTCCATCGCTTTCATATAATCCTCTGAGGCTTTCTGGTAGGCATTTGATGCGAGCCGTGCATGTTCTCCGCCAGAGCTCATGATCTGGTCTGCACCTTTCATCGATCTCATCCCGGCATCATGGTTCATGGTGATGAACATGTATGCATCGCCC
>NZ_JARVGN010000380.1 GCF_029762515.1 Methanocalculus sp.
AGCTCTTCAAATGGGCGGGACCATTTGTATCTGTCGCCTATGTTCTTTTTGGGGAACTGCATGAGGAATATGCAATCTCGACTGCGGATGACCTGAAGAAGTACCGGATCGGGGTCGTGAAGGACGATTATGCAGGAATTTTGCTGAAGGAGAGCGGAGTTTCAGAGTCAAAGATCATTGAAGCCGATGATGTACCACAGCTTATCTCTCTCCTCCAGGATGGAACAATCGATCTCTTCTGTTATGGAGAATTTGCCGGCAGGTACTTCATTGAAAAGACAACAGACAATCCTGACAATTTCGGGATACTTTACAGATTTGAGACCGATGACATCTATTTTGCCTTCAACAGGGAGACACCTGATCTTCTCGTCGAAGCATTCCAGGAAGCCCTTGACACCCTCCGGTATCAGCCTGACCAGACCGGAATAACAGAATACCAGCGTATCATGCACAGCTATATTGGCGTTTCTTACCTGCCGGATCCACCTGTCACACGAGAAGAGGTGATCGGACTTGTCGACTCTACGGCCGATGCCATAGAGAAGGACGCACCCGGCACAATAGCCCGGATCAATGCCGGTGAGCATCCCTTCAGGGACAGAGAGAACCGGGCACTGTATGTCTTTGTATATGACACCAATGTGACGGTCGTTGCCGAGGCTGACAACCCACGTCTTGTCGGGGAGAATATGAGAGGGAAGACGGATATTGTAGGCACGCCTTTCCGCGACCAGTTCACCGATATTGCCCTGACAGAAGGTTCGGGCTGGGTTGACTATATATGGACCCAGCCGGGAAAGAACGGGATCTATCACAAATCAGCCTACTTCAAACTGACTGAGGGAAGCGATACCAATCAGTATATTGTCGTCAGCGGACTGTATACCGCCAACCCAAATCCTGCTCACCAGGATTGAGATTGAATAAAAAGAAGAATATTCCGGGAGGGTATTTCCCTCCATATAATCTTTTATTGTTTCTGTTCTGAGATGAAACAGAGCCTTTTCCAAAAAACTTCCCTTATCCTGAACCCTTACGTGACCGAAAACCCACTGGTTGCAACCCTGTTCTCAAACCTTGCTCCCTTCCCATACAACTCCGGTCCCGGTAATGGTGATCCCGGTTATCCCGTGGATAGCCGGTTGTTGAAAGCGTCTTGTGTTCATGGGAATCGTCGGTATACCTGACCCTTACAACAGAGTATTTCTTCCCCCCATCAGATTACTCCGCAAGAAAAGGAGGCGAGAAACGAATCCTCCGGTTCATTTAATAAAACCAAAGAGCCCATTTGATTGGTATTATTATGGTAAAGATTCATCATGTATTCCTCCTCTGCCTCACACTCTTTGTTGTGTTTGCCGCAGGATGTACAACCCCTGAAGAGAACGTTGTTCCTTCCCCCATTGGGGTTGAAGAGCTGACGTTTATAACAGAAGAGTATCCCCCATTCAACTATATCGAAGACGGGGTTGTCAAAGGGATCTCTGTTGATATCCTGCTTGGAGCACTTGAAGAGATGGGAACTCCAGTGTCAGGAGATCAGATCCAGGTGCTGCCATGGCATATCGCCTATGATACCGCCCTCTCAGAGAAGAATACCGTCCTCCTCACGATAGTCCGGTCCCCGGAGAGAGAAGAGCTCTTCAAATGGGCGGGACCGTTTGTATCTATTGCTTTTGTTCTCTTTGGAGATGTGCATGAGGGCGTTACCATATCCACACCGGATGACCTGAAGAAGTACCGGATCGGGGTCGTGAAGGATGATTATGCAGGAATTTTGCTGAAGGAGAACGGAGTTTCTGAGTCAAACATCATTGAAGCCGAGGATGTACTGACACTCATCTCTCTCATCCATGATGGGACAATTGATCTCTTCTGTTATGGGGATATTGCCGGCAGGTACTTCATCGAAAAGGCAACTGATGATCCTGACCAATTCGGGATTCTCTACAGATTTGAGAGTTATGATCTCTACTTTGCCTTCAACAGGGAGACACCCGATCTTCTTGTCGAGGCATTCCAGGAATCCCTTGACACCCTCCGTTATCAGCCCGACCAGACCGGAGTAACAGAATACCAGCGTATTCTGTACAGCTACATTGGCGTTTCTTATCTGCCGGATCCATCGGTCACAAGGGAACAGGTGATCGAACTCGTCGACCGTACGGCTGATGCAATAGAAAAGGACACGCCCGGCACCTT
>NZ_JARVGN010000381.1 GCF_029762515.1 Methanocalculus sp.
GATCGTCTTCCTTGCAGGCGCAGGGCTTCCTGTCTTTGCCTTTACCGGAGCATTCGGTGCTACCTTTCTGGTTTATATGATCGCCCGCTCTGGAGGAAAAGTCCCGGTCGAGACGCTCCTTTTGACCGGCGTTGCCCTCTCGATGTTCCTCTCTGCGATGCTCTCGTTTCTAATGTATAATTCAGGAAAGAGCCTCCAGCAGATTGTCTTCTGGCTGATGGGAGGGTTCTGGACAGTTTCATGGAATGATGTGCATATTGCACTCCTTATCCCGTTTGGATGCCTTTTTATCTACCTTTTTGCACGCGATATCAATATCATCTCGCTCGGTGACGAGGATGCCGTCCATCTTGGGGTGAATGTGGAGCAGCTGAAGGTGCTTCTCCTCTTTGTCAGCTCGGTGCTGGCGGGGATTGCGGTTGCGATCGCAGGTGCGATCGGCTTTATCGGGCTGATCACCCCGCACCTGATGCGGATCATCGTCGGTCCCGATCACCGGGTGCTGATTCCTGCTGCTATTCTTGCTGGCGGGCTCATCCTCCTCTGGGCAGATACCTTCGCCCGGACACTCGGAAATGAGATGCCTGTCGGAATTATCACCGCATTTCTCGGTGCCCCCTTCTTCATGTTCCTGCTGCAGCGGAGGATCCACGCATGAAAACGGTCGATGTGGTACATCTGGATGTCTGTTATGGGGCACACCAGATCCTTGAGGAGATTGCCTTCTCTGCAACTCCCGGGGAGATGATCGGGATCTGCGGCCCGAATGGATCAGGCAAGACGACACTCCTGAAGGCAATGAGCAGGATCGTCGCCCCTTCTGGTGGCGATATCTACTATAATAATCAGAATATGGAGGATCTCTCCTTCCGGATGCTGGCACAGCGGGTGGCGGTCGTTCCACAGGAGACAGCAATCAATTTCGATTACACCGTCCGCGAGATCGTGATGATGGGCCGCCATCCGTATATCGGCAGGTTCGCATCAGAAAGCAGGGAGGATCACGCGATCTGTGACCGGGTGATGCGGCTTGCCAATGTCTCCCATCTTGCTGAAATGCCGGTGAATGCGATCAGCGGGGGTGAGCGGCAGCGTGTCCTGATTGCACGGGCTCTGGCACAGGAGCCGGACATCCTGCTGCTTGACGAGGCGACCTCTCACCTTGATATCAGCCACCAGATTGAGATTCTGAGTATTATCAGAAAGGAGATGGAGGAGACGACGACGATCAGTGTCTTCCATGACATCAACCTCGCCGCCTACTACTGTGACCGGATCATCCTCCTGAAAGAGAGGAAGATTGCGGCAATCGGATTGCCAGGAGATGTGCTGACCAGAGAGATGATTCGATTGGTCTATGGGGTCGATGTGCTCGTCAGTACTCATCCGACTACCGGGAGGCCGTATATCCTCCCGCTCTATACAGACGGGATGCATGATGCAAAGGCCGGAAGGGTGCATATTGTCTGTGGTGGGGGATGCGGCACACCTCTGATCCGGCGGCTTCACCAGTCTGGCTGGCATCTTACCACCGGTATTCTCAATGTGCTTGATTCGGATTATATAACAGCAGAAGAGCTTGGTATTCCTACATTGAGCGAGGCTCCGTTTGCCCCGATATCAGAGGTTTCCTCATCGCTGCTTATAGAGTATCTTGAGAAAGCTGACCGGATCATCCTTGTTGCCATGCCTGTTGGGAGGGGGAACCTGGATAATATCCGGCTTTTACGTCCGCATGCGAAGAAGATGGTGATCATCGGATCTATCGAAGCATTTGAGGACTATACCGGAGGAGAGGCGGGGTCTGTCCTTGCATCATTGATCGGGAATGGGGCACGGGTGGAGATCTCCATCGACTCTGCCATTCTCTATCTCCGGAAAGAATTCAGTTCTGGTTGATAATGTGGCAGATGAGGGAGAGCGTAAATGATGTGTAATGAGAGGAGTTTAATTATGAGACGATTCGTATCTGGCTTGTTTATTATGGTCTTCTGCATAGGGGGAGCTGCCGGTCTTTCAGCAGGAGGAATTGACGCTGAAGAATATGCTGATTCAGCCATGCTTATCGGGAGCTCGATGAAAGGGGATCGATCAATCACCGTCACCGACGATTCAGGCCATGAGGTTACCATCCGGGCATATCCGGAACGTATCGTCTCCCTTGCACCATCTAATACCGAACTCCTCTTTGCAATCGGGGTC
>NZ_JARVGN010000382.1 GCF_029762515.1 Methanocalculus sp.
TGAGAACATCGACCGCTCTGAAGTGATGAATATCAACGATCTCGTCAAATGCGTCTTCACGAGGCACGGAACGGTCTGCACCTATGTCGACTGCATGGCAAACACCTTCGCAATCGGCCCGGACGGGGGGATTTATCCATGCTACCGGTTTGTCGGGATGCCGGAGTATGTGATGGGGAATGTTGCTGACTGCCCGTCACTTGAGGAGCTCGCAGAGTCAAAGGCATGGAAGCTGATGCAGGAGTACAAAGCCTATGTCGATTCCGCATGCGGTGACTGCTCACACATCCGGTACTGCCGGGGGGGATGCCCATACAATGCGATTGCACCAACCGAGGGGCGGATTGAAGGGGTTGATCCCCACTGCACCGCATATAAGCGGATCTTTGAAGAGATCAATCTTCGGATGAACCGGGAGATGTTTGAGACACCCCCTGTGAGTGCACGGCGGAGGCAGCGGGCAAAACCGGGTGTCATGGCGCTTGTGCAGAAGATCGTCTCAAAATAACGGAAAAAAAAAGGTTTCCTCTCCTCCCTTATTTTATCAGATCAAAGAGGAAATACAGAAACGCGATGATACTGATGAAGATGATACCATACCCGCCACCCCAGATCGAGATCTGTTCGTCCGGGTATTGATTCCTCATATGGGAAAGCCGATCTTCATATGCCCTTGTTTTTGATGGATCGGAGAATGCCCGGACAAAAGGCAGTGCAATGCTCCGGAATGCGATCTGGCAGGCAACCGGGGGGTTGGAAGCGATGGTTCTGAGAGCAGAAACGAAGCGCTGAAGGCAAGCACCAATCAGATCAGCCCCATGAACAAGCGGGTTTTTGGCAATCCATGCAACCAGTCTCCCTGCCCGGATATAGAGTGAGTCAATATCTCTTTCAAATCCATGCCAGGGCTTTCGAAGGGGCCGGATAATCAGCAGGAGAACTCCGGCACCAATAAAGATCATGGCCGATTCCAGGAGATGTGAGGTTGCAAACGGATGGGCTGCGGTCATCCCCGGCAGGAGACCGGTCAGGACAGTCGGATTGAGACCGATGACAATACAGAGAAGGGCGGTTGCAGCCATTGCAATCATCATCAGGGAGGGGGCATCCTCAGGAAGCCGCCCTTCCTTCGTCCCGGAGACCGGCCTGAAGAAGCCGAGGTAGAGGAGACGGACGACATAGATGACAGTGATCACAGCCGAGATGATGAGAAGGGGAGCAAGATATGGGACTGCTCCGGCTGCTTCGATCACCATCCCTTTACTGACAGCACCGTTCAGACCCGGCATACCGGCAAGGGCAAGACCCCCGATCACCGCACAGACTGTTGTTTTCGGCATCGTCCGTGCAAGACCCCCAAGTTCAAAAAGGTGGGAAGATCCCGTCCTCAGGATCACAGCCCCTGCTGCCATGAAGAGGAGCGACTTGAAGAGGATATCATTGACGAGATGTGCGAGTCCGGCATCGATCCCGGCAACTGTTCCCACCCCGATTGCCGCAACCATATAGCCGCACTGGCTGATGATCGAGTACGAGAGGAGGCGCCGGATATCATCCTGCATGAGGGCATAGACGGCGCCATAGAGTGCCATCGCACCGCCCATATATGCAATGGCAACGCCCCACCCGCCAATCGCTGCAAGGAGGAATACTGCCGCTTTAGTCGTGAATATGCAGAGGGCAACCGATCCGACGACTGATGCCCTCGGATACGCATCCGGAACCCAGGTATGGAGGGGAATGAATGCGGCATTCACCCCGATCCCGATGAAGAGCAGCAGGAAGCCCATGCCTTCCCCTGCCGCCCCGATTGCCGCGGTTCCTGTTGTCGCAATAGTATAGACGATGCCCCCGAGGAGACAGGCGCCGCCGAAGATATGGAAGAGGAGGTACCGGTACCCGGCACCAGATGATTCTGGATCCTTTGAAGACCAGATGATCGATAAGGAGGCAAGCGCCAAAAGCTCCCAGAAGACAAAGACTGTGATCAGATCGCCTGCATAGACGATTCCAAGTGCCGCGGCAACTGATGCGAGGATGCCGATCGTTTCTATCCGGGGAAGATCGCGGTATGCTGCATAGATAATAACCAGGAACCCGGCTGTTGCAAAGATGATCCCGGCAAGCTGCCGCATGGGATCGGTCGTCAGGAGGATCGTCTCGATACCGGGGATGAACGCCACCACCAGATCGGGGGAGCC
>NZ_JARVGN010000383.1 GCF_029762515.1 Methanocalculus sp.
CAGAAACAATCAAGAGCCTGAAGCCTCCATTGATCGGATATGATACAGAGAGAAACACTGAGAAGGATAATCCATTTTGGGTGTATCTTCATTTTTGCCCTCCTCTTCACCAGCCCGGCACATGCCGCCATATCCGATATACCAGCCAATGGAATGGCATTCATCGGCGAAGAGGGGCTTGACGTCACTGCATGTGGGATTGCGAGTGGAGACACAATAGGATGGTTTGCACCCGGTTCATCACCTGCAACAGGCAGCCCGACAGCAACAATGATTGTCAGTGATGCAACATCGTTCTATGTCTCTCCCCAGACGTTTCAGGAAAGAACCGGTTCCTGGTATAACATAGGGACTGGCAACCCCGCCTTCAGCGTTGCGGACCCGTACCTTGAAGTGAGGGTGTATGATCTTGACTACGGAGTGAGAGACAGAACAGGGCTCTGGGTACCGATGGATTTTGAACTACAGTTCAGAATAGTCACAAATCTTGATGCAATGGCAGAGCGGACAGGAGTTACCGGTGCTCCGATTGAGATCCGGGTTACCAGAGAGGGAGGGATTGAATATTCTTCATTAGTAAACAAGGCAGGCGTATTAACATCTCTTCTCTTTAATGTCGGCAATTCGCCTTTCCTGACAGGTAGAGTCTGGTATCCGGAGTCCGGGTATTCACGTGGAGTCTATGAGTTCTATGCCTTCTGCAATGCGAATCAGATGAAGGATAACTACAATGTCGTCGGGAAAACTATCACCCCCCGCAGTGAGACGGTTTCACTATCAAGGACAACACCCACAACACCAACACCAGCACCGACACAGACACCAATCCCAACACCCAAACCAACAATTGTCGTAACACCTCCCCCCACTACTGCGGCAACACCAACACAAGAACCAACACCCGTTGCAACACAGGAGCCTACTGCTACACCCATTCCTGAACCAACACCAGCACCTCTTGCCCTGGCAACAACACTCGGTGCACTTGCTTTGATCACCCGCCTCCGCCTGCGTAACAAATAACCCTGAGAAAAGCACTCTGATCTACTATGATCCAGAATAAAAACATCGCCAATTTCGGCGTCACTATCATCCAGGCACGGCACAGCATCAGGCACTTCAAAGACACTCCTATTCCGGACGAAATCATTCGGAAAGTCCTTGATTGTGCAAAGAGTGCTCCATCTGCAAAGAACATCCAGCCATGGATCTTTGGAACAATCAAGGACAAGGCACTCAGGGAGGAGATTGCAAACCTCGCCACCAACGGTAAATTCATCGCCGATGCACCCGTCTGCTTTGCCGTCTTTGGCGAGCGGGATCAGCAGTATGTGGTTGAGGACTGCTGTGCCGCCACTGAAAACATCCTCATCGCCTTAACCGGATATGGTATCGGATCCTGCTGGGTTGCAGGGGAGGGAAAAGAGTATGCAGAGCCGATCAGAAAACTCCTCGGTGTTCCGGACAATTACAAGCTCATCTCGCTGGTTGCCGCGGGTGAAGCAAAGACAGAAGGGTTTGTCCTCGCCAAGAAGAAGAACCTCACTGATATCACCTTCACAGACCGGTATGGATCCGAGTGATCTGATCCGGCCCTCTCTCTTTTTAAACACCCTTTAAGCCGGATGAAAACCACAATTGTAACGTATGAAATCCCCGATTCTTCAGGTTGCACTTGATATCCTCGATCTCAGCCGCGCCTATGCGATTGCGGACGAAACAATTGCCGGTGGAGCCAATTGGATCGAGATCGGAACACCGCTTATCAAGAGCGAGGGGATGAGCGCTGTTTCGGAGATACGGAAACACCATCCTGATACCCCCATCGTTGCCGATATGAAGATCAGCGATACCGGTGCGCTTGAAGTTGAGATGGCAGCAAAAGCAGGTGCAGGGATCATTTGCATCCTTGCCGAATCCGATGATGCGGTCATCAGGGAGGCGGTGAAGGCAGCAGATCTCTATGGGGTGCGGCTAATGGGGGATATGATGAATGTCGCAGATCCCGTAGTCCGTGCCCGTGAGCTCGAGGAGATGGGTGTGCATATCATCAATGCCCATGTAGGAATCGATCAGCAGATGATCGGAAAGGATTCTCTTGAACTCCTTGAACGGCTCACAGGCGCAGTCTCCATCCCGATTGCCGCTGCCGGAGGGCTGGATGCGGCGCGGGCGGCAGAGGCAGTTG
>NZ_JARVGN010000384.1 GCF_029762515.1 Methanocalculus sp.
CGACTGAATGGGCTTTCAGGATATGCTGGGCAATTGCCTCATCCCGCTGGGTCTCAGGCTTGTCGGTCATAATGAAGATGAGATCAAAACGCGAAAGGAGGGAGGGGGGCATATTGATCTGCTCGGATATGCCGACATACTCGTCAAATCTTCCCAGTTTCGGGTTCGCAGCCCCAAGAAGCGCACACCGGGACTTCAGTGTCGCAGTGATCCCGGCCTTTGCAATTGAGATCGTCTGTTGCTCCATGGCTTCATGAAGGGAAGAGCGATCATCTTTTGCCATCTTATCCATCTCATCGACTGCCGCAACACCCATATCTGCGAGTACGAGTGCACCTGCCTCAAGGGTCCATTTTCCATCCCCAAACTCATCCTTCACCGCAGCTGCCGTAAGTCCGGCTGAGGTTGCGGATTTGCCGGATGTATAGATACCACGCGGAGAGAGTTTCACCACGTATCTGAGCAGCTGGGATTTTGCAATACCCGGATCTCCAACGAGAAGAACATGGATATCCCCTCGGAGCGTGCTCCCATCCGGCATCTCCTTCGCAATGCCGCCAAACAGCTGAAGAGAGACTGCCTCCTTGACATCATCATTTCCATAGATGGTCGGAGCAATGGAGTGGGCGATCTTCCGATAGAGGTTTGGATCCCGTGAGAGTTCAAGGATCTGTGCCTCGTCCTCCTCTGTGATATTCACCTCTTCAAACTCTTTCTCACCAAACTCAATGGAGTTGCAATCGAGATAGATATCAAACGTGGTGCTCTTCGTCCCGGCATTCATCCGCTGAATCGAACGGAGCACCCCGTTTACGATGACACGATCCCCCGGAGCAGCAAGCCCGGTCAGATCGTCGGTTGCGTCGATATCAAGGATCTGGGGCTGCTCACCCCCACGGAGTCCTTCGGGAATCTCCTGTATCCGGATCTTCTGTGCATCGACAAATTTTGATTTGAGATGGATTAATTCCAGGCGCTTGTGAGTGCATTCACCCATGCCACAACTTTCAGGTTCGACAAATTTGCCATATCCCTGTTCCCGAAGTGTCATATGGCCTGACGGACACCGGAAGACTGCTTCAACTATCCGGGGGCGCACCTCGGTCGTCTTTCTGATAATTCCCTCGACTGAGACGAAGGTATTCATCTGTTCAGACCTGATATCACGGACAAGTGTTTTACGCGGGAGGTTGATGAACCGGATATTCATCCGTGGGATGATCTCATGGGCATCTTTTCGTGAAAGGAGATTATGTGCCCGCAGGGCATCCCTGACCTCTGCAAAGACCTTGTTTGGATACGCAAGGAGTTCGTCGGCAAGCCTGACACCGCTCTTTCCAAACTTCTGAAGCGTCTCATAATTGATGATCAGGGATCGTTTATAGGGATATTCACGGCTGAGTGTCCGGAGTTCCTGTTTGTATTTCTTCGAGAGAAAATCCGCCCATTCTTTTGATTTATCGACAACTTCGATGTCGAATTCCTCATCCTGATTCAATGCTGATCAATCCCTCTCTTCTTCAATGCCGACAAGACAAACCGTGCGATCATCGCTTCCATCTGAAGCTCGCTCTGCGCCCCTTCGGAGATCCTGAAATCCGCTTCGCCAATATGATCGATCAATTCCACCTTCAGCATCCGATCAAGTTCCATTGAGACAAGATGCCTATAGCACTGCCCGAGAAGTTCGGTAGGCGCAATCCCGCGATCCCGTGTGAGTGAACTGAGGTGCCGCTCTGCACCTTCGAAATCCCCTGAAAGTGAGAGGGTGATGAGATTCACAATCTCTGAGGGTTTTGCGGTTGCACTGATCGCATAAATCTGCTCTTCTGTGATATCCTGTGCAACTACCGCTGCACCCTGAAGCGCGTTGATCGCTTTTCTCATATCACCCTGGGCAATGTAGACGATTGCATCCTCCGCCTTTTCAGTGAGGGTAAGTCCCTCTTTCGCGGCAATTCGTCGGATCTCTTCCTTGACATCCTCAGGGGTGAGCGGGCGGAACCGGAAGAGGGCGCACCTGCTCTGGATCGGATCGATTATCTTTGACGAATAATTGCAGGAGAGGATAAAACGGCAGCTTTCAGCATAACTCTCCATTGTTCGTCGCAGAGCTGCCTGTGCATCGGTAGTCAATGAATCAGCCTCATCCAGGAAGAGGATCTTAAATGATGCAT
>NZ_JARVGN010000385.1 GCF_029762515.1 Methanocalculus sp.
CCCCATTGCCCCCGTCTCCGACATATGATGTGCCGGAGCAGGCGGGGGGCGGGCTGCCTCTTCTTGTGCAGAAGCCCCCCCGCCCGGCAGGAGCCACCAATAATGGCAGTAGATTTCGAACAGATACGGAGCAACAAGACAGCGGTCCGGGACCTTCCGGCACCGCTTGTTGATACCGCGGCCCTTGAGGCTGTGGTTACCCATGTACTTGAGAACAACCCCTTCGGCTGTGTAGCCTATGAGTCCGGCGGCGAGACGATCCCGGGCGTGGTCCGGGGCCGCGAGCAGTATACCGCCCGGATCGTGTACCTTGACGGAGATGGGAAAAAGGTCGGTGCAGCAACCGTCACCGCCGGGACAACCGCCGGAATGAATGCGGCTGCTGCTGCCGTCCTTGCAGATGCAGCACTCACCGCCGCAGTCGGCGGGACACCTGAGCGTGACCAGAACAAGGATTCATACTCCTGCCAGCTGAAGTGCCGCGATCCAAATGGCGAGAACTATACCCTCACGTTTGGCAGAAAGGCCGTCAGGCTGACCGGCTACGATGATGAGGCAATCCTTGCCGCAGTCGAGGACTGGGCAGATGAGATGGCAGCACTGAGCTGAGCCTGTTGTGCCGGGCTATCCGATATGAGCCTGCAAGCTCGGTTTTCCAACTGAGGTTGATAACTGAGATATTGACAGAGCAGAGGGGCATATCCCTGCTCCTCTCCTCTTCCTCTCACCTCTCCTATCACTTCATAATCAGTGATCATTCCGATATCCTGGCGAAATCCCTGTAATCCGGAGATGTTCCGGTACCATGATAGCAGAAGGGCGGCTGAAAGGGGAATCCTTATGCAGACCCTAATCGATTGAAGTATAATGACACAGACAAAAGCACCATCTCCTCCCAATGGCACCATCCTCTCCTATGCCAGAACAATTCCCAGATCCATTTTTCTCCTCTATTTCCTCTTCCTGGCGGGGATATTCGGCCTCCTTTCCGGATTCCAGTACGCGATACTCCGGATAATCCCAATTGATTTCACCCTCCGGCATATCTACCTCAATGTAGCCGATCCAAACCTTCTATCCATGTTTCTCAGCAATTATATGCATAATCCCCTGGATTCTTCGCATATCATGAATAACCTCTCTTCAGCCTACCTTCTGATCATTGCGATCTTTGTTGTCGGCATCATCATTCTGCCGGCTCTCCGGTCTCCGATGCCTCCGAAATTCTTTCCAGCGAACTACCTCGTCTTTCTCCTTCTGCTCCCGTTTCCGATCTCCGGCATATCGATCTGGTCGGCTCGTATCATGGGAAAGGAGTGGTCTTCGGGATTCTCCGGGATAACCTATGCATTCCTCGGCCTCTTGTTCTTCCTGATGCTCTCGCTTGTATACAGAACCGTACTGGAGAGCCGTTCTGAGAAAATCTCCCAGTCGGTCTTTGTTCTCCTCACTGCAACCTTTCTAACGCTCACCCTCGCCATATGCCAGATCTTCGCCGAGCTGCCTTCCGGGACGGTGAATGTCTATGCCCATCTCGGCGGCCTTCTCCTCGGGCTTCTGATCCCCTCCCTCATCGGCCTCTTCCTGACAGCACAGGATCAAAAACAGAAGGCAGTTGCCGGGGTCTTCATCGGATTTGTTCTTTTCATTCCCTCGGTCTTCTGGCTTCTGTTGCCGTTTTGATTATGGCTTCCGGGGCTTCTCCCGGTGAAGGGGGATGGATCCGGGATGGCTTTCGGACAGAACTGATCAGCTGACTTGATCCTCCCGGTTCAGTTTATAAAACCAAAGAACCTATTTGATGGGATTATCTATGGTAAAGATTCATCATCTATGCTTCCTCTGCATCACCCTCTTTGTCGTGTTTGCCGCAGGATGCACAACCACTGAAGAGACCGCACCTCCTGCTCCCATTGGGGGAGAAGCGCTGACGTTCGTGACAGAAGAGTATCCTCCCTTCAACTATATCGAAGACGGGGTAGTCAAAGGGATCTCTGTTGATATCCTGCTTGGTACACTTGAAGAGATGGGAACCCCGGTAGCACGGGATCAGATCAGGGTGCTGCCATGGAATATCGCCTATGATACCGCCCTTTCAGAGAAGAATACCGTCCTCCTGACTACAATCAGATCGCCGGAGAGAGAAGAGCTCTTCAAATGGGCGGGACCATTT
>NZ_JARVGN010000386.1 GCF_029762515.1 Methanocalculus sp.
GCATCAGATGCCCCAAAGTGGGTCATTGCAGAGAGAAGCCCCTTTATCTCCCTTTCTCGTGTCGATGGATCAGAGAGGTCGATTGATACCTGGATTAATTCAAACGATTTCAGATCTGATTTCAGAACAAAATCCACTTCAAGCCCTTTTTCATCCTGCCAGTAATAGATATCATGGCCTGTTCGGTAAAGCTGGATGAAGACCAGATTCTCAAACAGCCGCCCGATATCCTCAGAGAACCGAAATGAAACTGCGTTCATCATACCGGGATCGATACAATAGAGTTTTCTCGGTTTATTCATCTGTTTTTTGAGCGAGTCATCATAGTGCCTGATGGAAAAGAGCAGAAATGCATCCTCAAGATAGGAGAGATAATTGATTATTGCATCGGTGCTGATCGTTTGAAATCCTGAGAAGAGCTTTCTCAGTGAATTATAGGTATGAGGCTTTGCCACATTGGATATACAAAAGATAGCCAGTTCCTTGAAAAGAGCAGGGTTCCTCACCCCATGCCGGGTCACGATATCCCGAAAGATGATATCATCAAAATATGATTGGAGCAGGAGGGTTTCATCTGCCGAGGGATAGAGAATAACCTCCGGGAATCCTCCGCGAATAAGATATTCATGAAATATCCTCTTTATATCAGATCTCTTCTCTGAATAGGGCAGTGTTTTCAGATCAACAGGGATGTTATGGTACTCTACACACTCGCTGAAACTGAAAGGATACATCCTGGTTGAAAGGTGCCTTCCGGTGAGGCGGTTTGCGACCTCTTCAGAGAGAAGTGATGCATTCGATCCACTTATGATGATCTTGAGGTTTCTTTTTCTATCATATATGCCCTTGATCCACAGTTCCCATCCAGCAAAATTCTGGATTTCATCAAGAAAAAAGTATAACCTCTCATCATCTCCACAAGGATAAAGTTCCCCGAAAGTGTCAATTAATCGGTCAAGCTCATCTCCATTCAGAGGCTGTAGCCTGTCGTCATCGATATTGAGATAGAGTATTCTGGATTTGGGAACACCATTATTGATCAGCTCCTCAATCTGTTGAAACATGAAATATGTCTTTCCGCATCGCCTCACGCCAATGATATCATTGATATGAGGGAGTTCAAGCTGTATGCTGGATCGCCGGCGATATAGCTTCGGAAGATCCTTCTCCTGCCACTCAATGATCGCAGCCTTCAGTTTGCCAACGGTATCCATGATCTAGAGTTGACATATGTATTCATATACCTATCGTCTATAAACGATAAAAAATCGGAATTTTATCGTATGTAGACGACAGACCTGGGGGATGAGCATTAAGTCATACCACGTACCAGACTCCCAGATAGGACATATAAAGAAATGAAACTGATTTTAAAAGCAGATGATGCTGATATGGGGATTCGAACCCCAGTCGTCGGCGTGAAAGGCCGACATGATTGGCCACTACACTATATCAGCCATGCAACAAAAGTGCTATACAAGGTAGACCTCTGGAAATAAAAAGATATTGATATACCTCTCTCCAGCAGACTGCTTTTTCTCTATTCTGATACTCAAATCAGACCGGAGTGCCTTCGGTCTCGGTGATGGTTTTGAACGCGGCCATGATCTGTTTGGTGATGGGGCCGGGCCGCCCGCTGCCGATTGCCCTTCCATCAACTTTCACGATCGGGGCAATCTCAGCAGCAGTTCCGGTAACGATCATCTCGTCTGCGGTATAGAGATCAAAGAACCCAAGCTCTATCACTTTCAACTGGATGCCAAGTTTCTCTGCAATCTCAATGAGGACATCCCGTGTGATTCCTTTCAGGTTCGTCAGGGTATGAGGAGCATAGATGATCCCATTCTTAACCAGGAAGATATTATCGCCGGATCCCTCTGATATCCTGCCCTGTGCATCGAAGAAGATCGCCTCATCCCCGCCCTTGTAATTTGCCTCAATCTTGGCGAGGATATTATTGAGATAGTTCAGGCTCTTCACATTGGGTGGGAGGGCATCCGGTGCATTCCTTCGTATGGCAACAGTGACGGCAGTCAGACCCTTTTCATAGAGATCACCGTACATTGCACCCCATTCCATTGCAATACAGACAATAGTTGGTTTTGGACAGTGGCGGGGATCAAGTCCCATCGTACCGGCTCCACGGCTGACAATC
>NZ_JARVGN010000387.1 GCF_029762515.1 Methanocalculus sp.
ATGCTTACCCGTTTGACGGAAAACGCCTGTGCATGGTGGTGTGTGCAGTGCCGTGCAGTGGAGCGACGAGCGAGAGCGAGGAGCGGAGTCGCACGGCTGGTTGGGGCGGAAAATCGGTTATGTGCTCAAAAACGGTTAAAAAATTACCAAAAGCCTCAATATCCAAAATCAGCTCCAATAACACGTTTTATAAAAAGGAAAAAATCATAAATTATGAGCAATATGAATATTTTTATGAGAGATTTTCAAGCACGTGGTTACATTTTTGAAAAAGTAATTTGGGATTTGCTTGGAGGTGCTGGATATATTGACGTGAAACCGGGCAATTTAAACGGAAGAGGAGCCAGTCACCAGATTGATGCATATGGTACTTTAGAAATCCCCACCGCGTTCACCTATCCAATCAGACTGATCGCAGAAGCAAAGTGCTACAAGCGAACAATAGATTTGGGAATTGTTAGGAATTTTTTTGGTGTTATACAAGATATTTCTGAAAATTATGTCATAGGTGAGAATAAGGAGCGTAATACTCCGAATAGATATTTAGATTCAGGATGTATTTTCAGTGTCAGCCCGTTTTCTCCTGAAGCACAGAATTACGCTTGGGCGCATAACATATTCCTCGTCTCATTTTCTGGCATCCCGAGAATGAATCGAATCTATCAAAATATTAAGCAATTCGTTTCCGAGATTGATAGCGATATACTAAAGGAAATTAAAAAAGAGGAACTAATTGCAAAATTTGATTTTTTTAAAAGCACTGATGATACTTATACTGCCCCCCCCACGCTTGTAGTAGGCATCCTCGACAACGCTTATCCAGTCATGTTGGTCGGTAATAATGGATGGATTAAGAGAATTAAACCACCAAAAAATACTGATAATATTCTGGGTGTTAAAATTAATCGAAAATCTAGACCCGATGAAACAATCTTTAATTTGCATTTAAATGGTGAAATAGTTAGTTTCAACTTACCGAATGCTATTGCAAAAAAATTAATTGAACGCATTGATAAAACAGACTACGGAGAGAAAGTTTTTGGATTAGATATTCCTTTAAAATATGCATTTTCAGAGAGCAGTGTTCGGAGAATCCTAAAGGTTGATATCAATCTTCCAAATAACCAGGATTATGTTAATACCATTTCTCCCCAAAATAAAAATTCTGAAAATACCACAAGATAGGATGCAATAGAGCTGAAATGAAATTTTCAGAATTCATTTCAAGCATTAAAAACATATTCAATACCCATTTCCATTCGATTTAATGAATTTTTTGACACTTTCAGGAATTAAATCGTCTCCAAAATCTCATCGAAATGAATTAATGCTTCAAAAAATGAGAAATTAGTTATTCCAGTTTATTTTGATATAATCATTGGAATCCCGAAGTCCAAGAGCAATGGAGGACGCCGAGCGCCGTATGAAAAACTCCTCTTTTTTATTTCCGAATTGATCCTTGCTCCTGAGATACACAGGCCCATCACTGGGGGAAACCTCAATAATACAAATCTCGTTCCCGTTCAGTGGCTGCACATTGACCGAGATATACGCGTGGTAGATATCCCCGAGATACTGGTTGATCAGATTATCGAGGTGCAGTTTGAACCCATCACTATCCTGCTTGGTTCGATTTGGATTAAATGTCTGGTAATCTTTCTCAATTCCCTTGATTGTGCCATCATCCGCAACTCCAATAAACAACTTCCCTCCACCAGAGTTGAGAAATGAAGCGATGGCTCTTAATGCGATATATTCAGATTTTTTCAATTCTTCCTTGCTCTTGTAGTCCCATCTCAGAGATTCCTTGAATTCGACATAATCATTCTCTCCTTTTTCAATTACCTCGAACCAATCTGTATCTCCATCGCTTTTTTCGCCAAGATATTTGCCCTTCAATTCCCCAAGATATTGATTAATTTGATCTGCGATGATTTTTCTGCGTTCCTGGAGGAAAAACCCATAATTTTCAATTTTCCACAATTGACGGTTTTGTGGGATGAACTGTTTTTCCAGAGAACCCGGATATTCCTCTTCTACAGTGGGGAGATACGTGAGAGGGTCCGTATTACTGATTTTGTAGTTACTATCTCTGGTGATGAATGCACGGTTTGCGATTTCATTGACCATTTTTTTGTGCAGATGGTTCTGATT
>NZ_JARVGN010000388.1 GCF_029762515.1 Methanocalculus sp.
CCATAATATTCACTGACAGTGAGCCGTCAGATCTTATCAATAATATTACGTTCCCATTTGCAGGTGTGATATGCACGCCATCCTGCTATCTTAAGGAATTGGGTGATAAACAGGTGAGATACGATGGTTATCACGAGATTGCCTACCTCCACCCTGATTACTTTATCCCAGATCCTTCTATCTTGGACCAGTTCGGTACAGAAGGAAAAGAAAAGAATATCGTCCTCCGATTTATCTCCTGGGGAGCCTCACATGATATCGGTCTTGCCGGACTCAAAGAAGCGACCAATATCATTGATACCCTTGAATCGTATGGGAACATCCGCATCACGTCTGAAAGGAAATTACCTCCGCGATTTGAAAAATACCGGATAGCTATCCCCCCAGAAAAGATTCACTCGCTTCTCTATTATTCAGATCTTTACATGGGAGAGGGCGGTACGATGGCCGTCGAATCAGCACTCCTCGGCACGCCCGCAATCCATATTGAAGGAAATTCCGAGGGAGTTGCCATGGGAAATTTTTCAGGAAATTTCCTTGATCTAAGAGATAATTACGGGCTACTCGATTTTTACCCCGATCAGGAACAGGCTCTTCGGAAGGCCGTTGAAATTCTTGAAGATGAAAAATCGAAGGGTGAATGGATGCAAAAGCGAAAAAAACTCTTCAACGATAAAATTGATGTCACGAAATGGATGGTCGATTTCGTTGAACAATACCCCGAGAGTTTACGTGGGATTTGACGAAAAATAAATCTCACATTATTTAAAAATCTAATATTTACTTATATGGCGCAGATTGAATAATATTAAAATGCAAAGATGGCTCTGTAGTATTCCTCAACGAGAACGACAAAAATGATTTTTCATCACTATCCTGAGCTTAATAGAGAATCGGTTGGATCTTTATATCCCTGATGTAATACCGGATCTGCGTGCGTTAAGGTTATCTCCAAATCTTCTTCGAGGACTGAGATGACCTGTTCACTAAGATTTCTCCAGATCGATCGCTTCATCGAAATCAGCCCGATCCTTTCGTCGGGATAGTCATCCGATCCACCTACTCTTTCTTTCTACCGTTATCATCAATTTCGATTGCAGTTCTTCCTTGATCTGTCGGTGGATCGATTCTGCAGAGCGAAAATTTGAATATTTGATTATGTCAAGCAGAATGAGTACATTTCAGAAAAATGTATATGCAAATGATTATTTCATGAAAAATACCAACAGTTCTATAGCCTTGATCACTTGACGAACGCAAAGGATAATCATCAATGACAGTTATTGCACAGATGAGAAGCATTGCAGAAGAAGCAAAAGCTAAAGCGCGCTTGAAAATAGGTACAACCCATGGGGTACTGTTCCTCTTTTTGCTGATAATCTTCATCATTTCATTTATTGTACCCATGCTTTCTTATGGAAGGATTTTTGGTACGGATGAATATACGCATCTCTTTCATAGTAGCCTTATGTACTCGTCAAACTCTATGGCAGAATTTTACCAGACAGTAAGCAGCATGGTATCAAATCCAGATGATCCGAGTGCACTTTTTAATTATCCGTTCGCTACATGGTTGTTCGGTGGGACTATAGCGAAAATCATTGGGTTTGAACCGCATGCCGCTTCTTTTCTATTTGCCATAATATTTGTTGTTATCATGCTTGTTTCATTCTATTATTACTCCGGAATATTCCTTGAGACAACAAATCAGAAAGTGTTGTCTCTTTTATTCTTGTTATCAATGCCACAAATGGTCATGAATATTACCGGTTTCAGGCCGATGGTGTTTGTCATGCCGTTTGTGTTTTTATTGCTCTATTGCGTGATGAAAGAGACTGTTGAATGGAAATCAATCGGTTTAATTTTATTGAGCACCTTTATGGTGACGATAATTCATACGGGCACTTTTATCTTTTTGCTAGCCCTATCTATTGCATTTCTCTTTCTTTATAGCCTGATTTGGGGGAAATTTTCTAGAATAATGTATATATTTTCCGTGAGTATGTTGTTTATATATATCTTAGCCATTTCGCTCTTTCCTTACATGCATCCTCAGTACGTAGATAAAGCAACGATGTTTCTTAAACCAGGCGATTTTTTGGCGTCAAATCTCCATATATTTTTCGCCGATGACCTGAGCCAGATAT
>NZ_JARVGN010000389.1 GCF_029762515.1 Methanocalculus sp.
GATGCCTGCCGAGGTATAGGTGATGAGGGCGTTGTCGGTTTTTTCTTCGGAGAGCGGGACATAGATGAGGAGATCCGGCGGGTCCTCGCCGCGCATGAGCGGCGCGATATCGTGGCGCAGTTCGAAGAACGACTCCCGGTACTGCGTGGCCGTGGCCCCGGGGGTCTCAAGATCCGCAACAATATCTCTATAGATCTCTTCCGGGTCAAACCAGACCACGAGATGGTTGTCCTTTACCTGCTTGGCGACCATCTCTTTGATATATTCACTCACATGCCCCATAGACTAACTCCTCCTCACCATTCCTTTCTCCGCAAGCTGCTTCCCGATCGACGACCACTCGTACTTCCCTTCGATCAGCTCATCCCAGTAATTTTTCGGCTCCCTCCAAGGCACCAGCTCCCAGAGCGGTGCGATGGTGAGAACCACGCCGTCGTCATGCTCCGGGATGAGATCGAGGTTCGCCGCCCGCTCCAGTTTCTCCACGAAGTCGTGCAGCTCGCTGATGAACGCCTCCTGGCCATCGATCTCCTTCTCCAGTCTCTTCACCGCCGCCCCGCCGGTACCCAGCTGCTCCCGTTCGCCCTGCAGATCTTCCAGCCGTCGCTCCTCCATGGCGAGCTTGTCCTTCGCATACCCTAGAGCCTTGTAGAGCGTGTCTCCATCCATCCGCGGATAGTAGATCCAGATGGCGTAGTTCTTCTTCGCCGACTGGAGCAGCCAGTAGATGGGGGCTTTCCGTCGGCTCTTGGAGTAACGTTTCACGTGTTCGTCCCAGAACCCGCCGGTAGCGGGCTTGCGGAAGTAGTCCCGCAAGGATTTCACCCCGAGGATGTCGCAGGCTTCCTTCTCGATGACATCAGCCCGGTCGCTCCAGATTACCGTGAGTACATCGCGAATACGAGCAATGATGTCATCTGAATGCCCTTCGTCATCGACGAGAATACCATCGGCATCAACGGCGAGGGGATAGTCTTCAGGGATTTCTTGCAGTTCAAGTGGCAGGCAGTCATCTCCTAGCAGCATTCCGGGAGGACACGCTGGCAGGGGAGCGATGGGATCGGGAAGTTCGGGAGTTTCTTTCTCACCAGTGGCGTACAGGATGTCCCAGCGGCCGAAGACGCAACCAGCCATGTAAGAAACGAGATTTTCCGAAAATGAGGAGGGTCCTGTTGAACCGATATTTTCTGGAGATGGACGATTCTCGCTGGAATCGACAACAGAAGCTATATCTTCTATCGATATATCATAAAAGGAAAAACCTGTTTGATCGATTAGATCTTGAATCTGATTAATTTCGTTGAGAATAATATTGTTTGATTCTTCTTGTGAAAGATCCCCTTCTGGATTCTTTAGAATTGGGCAGTAAAAAGTATGTATAGACTCGTCAGAGCGATTTAATTCGGCATAATGTCCCCACATCTTTTGAGACATTACTTCGATTTCTGATAAATTTTGATTGAAATCTGGCCATGGCATTTTTTTTAGAATTCCTACTATAAACTCGGGATATCCAAATCGTCCAAGCATCATCTTAAATAAATAGTCGAATGTTGACGAACCAAATATTGTCAACGCGGCATTAAGTTCATTTTCAGGAGTGAAGGCACAATAACTTCTTACACTAAATATACAACCTTTTGGTAGTATTTGTGGGGAGAAATGAGATGCTCTCAATGGCCACGTTAAACCCGGCCGAAAATAATATTCGGTGTTCTGTGGTCGAGAGTAGTTCTTCCCCGATTTCGGATCTTTAAAATCCTTAATTTCCTTACCATCCTTATCCCAATTTACCAGCAGATGAAAATCTGCATAGTAAGGTGAGTAATCTCCCCCCTTTGCAAACGGCACCCATTTTTTACCAGTAAATGTTTGCGCTCTAAACTCATCAGGTGTTGTTTCTGAGGTTCCACCGACTACGCCGGCGGGATTAACTTCCCACCATGCCCGAACAAAGCGGAAATCATCAGCCGTCGCTAATCCCTGCTTGACCGTCCTTCCGTTCCCCTCAAATGATGGCAAATCCACGAAGAGCTGACGTAATTGATCGGATACCCAGTAGGCAAAAGGCGAGCCCGGAACCATGGAGAACTTTTCCGGATCGGTGGGAAAGAGCACAGAAGATGCT
>NZ_JARVGN010000038.1 GCF_029762515.1 Methanocalculus sp.
TGGTATGGAGAATATTCTCTCTGGTGTTGTGGGAGCCGGAACCTCGAGTCTTGCCTCAATAGAGGTTGCAGGAGTGAGTGTTCTTGCCGTTTCAAATATCTCTCCCGGCAGTTCTGTCGATATTGCCTTCCGGGCAGCCGATGTAACGCTCCATGTTGGTGATGGCCATGCAGGTTCGGCGCAAAACCGTTTCAAAGCAACGATCACTGCCGTGATCCCTCTTGGCGGCCCCCTTACCCAGGTACATCTCAATGCCGGTTTTCCGATCATTGCCCTCGTCACGAGCCGCTCCGTAGAAGATCTTGATCTCTCCCCCGGTATGGATGTGGTTGCCGCTCTCAAGGCGAGTGCAGTCCGGGTGATTGAGAGAGTATTGAGCAGATAGTACTGGCTGAATGCCTGATGCCAGACCCCTGCAAGAGCGCCGATCTCTCCCCTTTCTCTTTCTGGAATAGTCACAAAAGGCGATCCTTTTCCCGCTATACAGTGAACCATATCCCATGGATGGCGGGATAGATCTGATTACACAGCATGTAGAGGCATTTCTTCAGGAGTCCGGCTCCCACGGGTTCGATCACACTGCCCGTGTCACCCGCCTCTGCCGGACTATCGGCATCCGGGAGGGTGCGGATATGGCGATCCTCATCCCTGCCGCCCTCTTCCACGATATCGCCCGCCCCCTTGAGGAGGAGACCGGTATCCCCCATGAAGAGCAGGGGGCGGAGATGGCAGAAGAGTATCTCCGGTCTGTCGGGTATCCCGGCGATATGATCCATTCAATCTGCCACGCAATCCGTGCCCACCGGTTTAGCTCGGGGATTGCGCCTTTTACACTGGAGGCGGAGATCCTCTCGGATGCCGACAAGCTGGATGCGATGGGTGCAACCGGCATCGCCCGGACATTCATGCAGGCAGGGGAGGAGGGCAGTGGCATTCCCGGGGCTGTCGCTCATTTCCATCTGAAGCTGCTGAAGCTGAAGGATCGGATGTATACGGAGACTGCCCGTGAGATGGCCGAAGAGAGGCATGCGTTCCTTGTCGCATTTCTTCGGGAGCTTGAGCGTGAGGAATCCGGGGATTAGAGGGCGTGAATGGCGATTCCTGATTCAGGCTGTGTAGAGCTTTAGTTATATATGCTTATATGACACAACAATCAGTATGTCAGTTGCCAGTACTTAAGCACACTCTCCTACACTTGATTCAATCCGGATGATCGAGGAGTTTGTTCAGGAGCATAGCGGTGAGTTCCGGCGGCGGGCTCTCTGGTCCTCCCTCCCACGGAAAATGATGTACCAGACCTTCAAAACCGCTATTGAGTACCTGATTGAATCAAACAAGATCACCCTTGATGCCAATGGAAAAGTCTGCTGGATATTCAACCCTGAACTCGTCCGGTATTATATGGCTCGTGAAGACCTGCGGATTCCTTTAAAAAAGGAGAATTAGTTCTTCACCACAAGATCTATTTTGAAGCTTCCCATTGCGATTAACTCCATATCCTCCATGGATACGTCGCTTATAATCGCCGGATACTGCCTGACAAGCCTGAAGATCGCAGCATCGTCCGGGTAATCGGGCTCGACGTTTGCATCGACGTTCTTCTGGATGACCATCCTTGTCGGGTCGATGTTGGTTCCATAGTATTGCCTGAAGGCTATCCGGTCATCTTCAGGGATATCGAACCAGTCGGCACCCTCGGCGACAGTCGGATCAACCGGCACCCACCCATATCCCGGAAGATAGTACTCTGCCCAGAAGTGGGGGCTTGGCGCATCCTGAAGGATCATCTGGTACCCGCCTGTGGCACGTGCAGGAATGCCGAGCGAGCGGCAGAATGCAGAGAAGAGCATGCTCTGGGTGCCGCAGTCTCCATGGCCTGTGGTGAACATATGGGTCGATTCAGCCACTTTCGGGGTCTTCGCATCAAGTGAGAGATGCGGGACATGGCTGTAGGGGTATGTGGTGATGATATGGTTGTATATCATCTGCGCCTGCTTGTGCGGGTTTGTTTCGCTTCCGACTATTTCACGTGCTTTATTCCGGATCGCGTCGTTTATCTCGATGTTCCGCTCAGTTCTTGTGTAGAGGATATATTCGGGATCGGCTCTGTCATATTCACCGACTTTTTCGGGGTCGATCACAAAGATCCCTTCATAGGAGCTGAATTTGATGTCGGCTGTTATGACCAGATCGCCTTGTATTGCCCCGACTGGGATCTCGTAGTAGATGATCCCGATCTCGTGATTGACATCCGGCCCATTTACGATATACTCAGGGTATGCCATGTTCGTGACCGAGACATCACGCTGGATATCAGTTGCAATTGGGTGCGGATACCAGATCTTCATGGTGCCTCCTGCCGGGAGATCTGCTTCTGCGATCGTTAGGTGCATCGTCCCTTCATAGTGGATCGGGTTCCTGTAAGGGAGTTCCTCTGCCTTCAGGTTGCCTGAACGGACATCATCTGCCAGTGCGTACCGGGACATAAATGCAAAGGTGAATGGCAGCTGTTGTTTCTGAAGGAGTTCAGGATGGGCATAGAGGTAGTTCTTTGCGGTATTAGAGAAGTAGAGGGTCTTGCCGTCAGAGACAAGTGTCTGGGCTTTGTCTGCGAGCCAGCTGTTGATCTCTTCTTCGGTGATGCCGGAAACCGCCTCTTTCAGGGCATCCCGTGCGGCGGCTTCATCCAGTGAAAACTCGCCATATGTTCGGATCGCCGTAAACATCGCATTCCGTGATGCAATTCCGGCATCAGGGAACCCATTGGCGAAATACCAGGCCGCCGATCCCTCAAATGCTGCTTCTGCAGCAAGGTAGTTCCCGGCTTCGTATTCGGCAAGCCCTCTGTTGTATTCCATCTCGCCGATGCTTGATTCCTGGTACACCGGCTGATCAGAGACACAGCCCGCAAAAGCGAGCAGAGCAATCATCAGGATGATGAGTGCGGGAAGGTGTATTCCAATTCGCATATGGGTAAAAGTCATGTATCTATATATAAAGGCTTTGGGATTAGAGGGATGCCGGTTTTCTCGCTCTCGATAGAGAATCGCTGGCGGGTAGCCTGTGATGGATCCCCTGATTCCGGGTCTATCTGATCCGGTACCCGCCTTCCGGCACGAGTATCCTGAACCGGGCCCCTTCCCCGACAATTCCATCCTCGGTTATGGTAATCGCGGTGATATCGAGGATTTCTCTGACAAGGAATAATCCAAAACCGGTGTTTTTGCCATATCCGCGTTCGAAGATTATCTCCTTCTCATGATCCGGGATGCCGGGGCCGTCATCTTCCCAGGTGATCAGCAGGCCCCCTTCTGTCTCTTCACATGAAATCTGCACACCGGTTGCCCCTTCTGCATGGCGGAGGGTGTTCTCATAGAGGTTGAAGAACGCCCTCTCGATCATCGGGTCTGCATAGATCGAGATGTGAGCACAATCACAGGCGATCGGGAGTTTTGTGTCATCGATTGATTCTATCAGGCTGCTGATGGTCTTCCATGAGGGGGTTTGTATCCCGAGCTGCTCATACTCGCGTGTGAACTCGATCTGTCTTTGAATTTCATCAGTTGCTGTTTGTGCCTGTTTCAGGTACTCTGTCAGCATCTCCCCGCCCTGTTCCTCCTCTGCCAGCCCGAGGTATCCCTTCACAATCATCACCTTGTTCAGGATATCATGGCGGGTGATGGAGGAGAGGAGCTGGAGTTTTGCATTTGTGAGCTGAAGTGCATCTTCTGCCTTTTTCCGATCAGTTATATTATGGCCGATACCCAGAATTGAAACCGGCTCACCCTCTTTATTCCTCAGGAACCGGACAGAGTTCTCAACCTTGATGATAGATCCATTCCCGCAGTACTCTTCGCTCTCAAACGTGATGGTTCTGTCCGGATCGGCAGTACCCGTGGCTTCATTCTCCATCTCGTGAGTAAAGAGTGCCATGATCTCTTTTATGGAGGCGGGAGTATTCCTCTCTTCAATCGGCATCGCAAGCGCCTCATCAACGGTGAATCCTTTCAGCTTCGTAACCGAAGGGCTGATATAGGTGAGATTGAGGTTCATATCGCTGATATAGATGGTATCTGCGGTATTTTCGGCGATAAGGCGGTATTTCTCCTCGCTTTGACGGATCACCTGCTGATCTTTCTCTATGAAATCGAGCATACCGTTTATCGAGGCTGCGAGCTCTGCCACCTCGTCATCACCGTCGATTCCAACTGATGCAGAGGTAGAAGAGCTGCCGGTGATATCCTGTACCTCCCGGTTCAGGCGGGTAATTCTTCTAAGGAAGAAGTGGTTGATGAGCAGATAGAAGAGCAATGCGGTGATGCCCGAGAAGATCAGAATCGCTATTACTCCCGACTCGTAGGCGAGAATCCCCCTCTGATAGATTGTCCGCTCCTGGGTTATCGAGAGCGAGACCACCGGCTCTCCGAAAATATCGGATACTATGGTTGATCCGGTGATGGTATCTCCCTCCTTTACGATGGAAAGAGATGGTTCGCCGGCTGGAAGGGGATCGTTCGGAATATCGGCAATTAGGATCGGATACCCGGTGAGAGCCGAGAGTTCTTCAATCCATCCTTCATCCATTGCACGTGCAAAGAGGAGGGTGCCCATGATCGGACCCTCTCCCCAGCTCATCCGGATCGGCCGTACTGCAACAAGCATCAGCCCGTCTTCGGTCTCAAAGATCCCGGAGAGCTCTTCGGCACCAGATCGGAGGAAGGAGTCGTGGAGTGTGTAGAGCTGCGGGGGAACCTCTCTCTCCTCACCCTCATCCGGGTCAAATCCACGCGCATATATGACCTTTTCATCCGGTCCGGTAAAGATCATTGCATTGAGGTTGAAATATTGAAATACTGATTCATCAAGGTTCTTCTGTTCATACTCAGGATCCATCCCCTGCACAAACAAGTACGTGTCATCCCAGTCTGACCAGTCCATCACACTTGTTGAGAGGAACTGTTGCTCCCTCTCAATTGACCTGATGGTCCTCTCCATCGTTGCTTCGAGGTATTCGTCTTCAAGATCGGCAAAATCATTGAGAATGAGCGTGTGGGTGGCAACACCAAGCCCCAAAACCAGAGCTGCGATTACGAGGACGATGATGACAATTATCTGGTTCCGAACATTCACCTACTCCACCCCCTGTCTGTTCTGCGTTTACAGTTTATTGGTCGCCGATGATCCGGTGCCTTGTACTGTCTGCATATCATCGTCTTCCTGGAATAATTATCTGTCTACATGATTCCGGAGCATGGGATAGTGCACCCGGTGATGCATCTGTTGGGTCATCTCTCATAATCGCGAGTGTCTTTGTTAGGATCTTATTGTCTGAATCCAGGAATCAATACAATTCCCTGAACAATTCGAAACCACTTTACCTCTGTGGATGAAGAGCATGTACCAGGTACTATGGACACGAAACATTCACGCACCAGGGATCGGGAGATCGTCAACAGGTGGGCGGTGGCGGAGATTAATGGTGCTGTCTCCGATCTTCTCTCCGGGAAGGGGCTGCTGCTGCCGGATGCCGACAGCTGCATCGGCTATTTCTATGTGGATCATGAAGAAGGCATTCTCTTCCGTATCCATTCATTGTGCCGGCGCCGTCCCGATACGCTGCCGGAGATCATTCACCATTTTAAAGATCATGGCGAGGGCCTGATCATCATCTCTGATGACGTGGGGTCATATACACTGCTCTCAGGTGAAGATCTGCAGAATCTCCCGATTGTTGAAGAACAGAGATGGATGCTCTATTACGAACCGGAGATGCTGCACACATTGAGAAAGAGAGTGGATATCGACAGGTTCAGGGCCCCTGTGTATTTTGATGATGTATCGGTTTTGCTTTTCACCACCGACAAGGTCATCCAACCCGAACTTGTCTGGGTTCGCCTGAATAGCCAGTCAGAGGATGGCATGTCGTTTCAGGGAACGCTCTTAAATGAGCCGTATTCGGATTATGGCGTGCATGAAGGGGGCATGCTTACGGTCCGCTTAGATGAACAGGAGGGAGAGTGGGTCCTGGTGGCAGAAATCGACTTTGAGTAGCGGTCTTTTCCCCCCATCGTCTCTCTTTTACGGGTTACTCTACTCCTGCCGGCTGATTGTGATGATGCTCCCTACAACAGATTCGGGGTCTTCATCGGAACACGGTATTGTGTTATCGGCATACTGCTCATAGAGCGGCACCCGGCTGTCATACATCCCGCGGAGGGTCTGGTTCGGCAGGAGGACAATTCCCCGTGTGGTGATGTTTCTGATCCTTTTTTCCATCTCTGAAAAGGAGATCTCCAGGTAAACGACCAATCCAAGTGATTTCAGGTGCTCCATCGCCGCCCTGCTCCAGACGACGCTCCCGCCGGTTGCGATCACGGAATTTCGGGGGTGAAGGGAGAGGATCGCCTCCTCCTCGATCTGCCGGAATACATCGGGACCGTCTTCATCAAGGATCTCCTGGAGCCTTCTTTCGGTCTGCTGCTGGATCAGGATGTCGCAGTCGATGAACTGCATGCCGAGCGTCTTTGCCAGGATGACGCCGACGGTGCTCTTCCCGGCACCCGGCATGCCGATGAGGATGATATTTTTGTGGGGGTGGATCATCGGGGATACTCCTCTTTCTTCTTCTCGTCTCTGCTTGTTTTAGGGTTCATTATCAGAGGCTTTTATCTCTGCTTCCTGAATCAATTTGTCAAAATCGCTTTCATACAGCCTGTCCTGAATAATCCTGAATTTTTCAAATTCTGAAAGCGCATGCTCTTTTGCAGCTTCGGCAGTTATTCTACCGGCATTTGTAAGCAGTTCTCTCTCATCGAATTCCAGGAAGGCATCAAGGCGGCTACTCCAGTCTTCCATTGTCATTGGAATCCTTCGTTTAGCACGGTCTTCTGCAAGATCAAGCCAGGCACTGACTATTCTGCTGAGTGACTCAATTTCAGTGGAGATCAGGTAATTTTTGGTGACTGTAACGTCGGTTCTCAGAATTTTACCTCCGGGGCTGTTCTCCCATGTTGTGAGCCCCATGTTTTCCTTCTCACTTTTTGACGCTCCACTATCAGTTCAGCGGCAGTATGTCCGTGTATTGCGAAGTGGAGTTTGTTCTGGACTTTTGCAAAGAATTCCTTTGTTGTGGGCGCATCGGGGCTGTAGTCGAGGCTTGTTGCATAGATGTCTGTAATCTTTTGGTAGAACCTCCGCTCGCTCAGGCGTATTTCACGGATTTCGGCGAGGAGATGCTCGAAGTAGTCCACACTCAGGAAACTTCCGTTCTCCATTCTTTTTTTATCGATTACATACCCTTTTATTGCAAAATTTGTAAGGATCTCTGTTGCCCACTGGCGGAATTGTGTGGCTCTTTGTGAATTTACGCGGTATCCGACAGAGATGATTGCATCGAGGCTATAGTGGTCGATAGTTCGTGTAACCTCGCGGTTTCCTTCTGTTTGAACTATCCGGAAATTCCGGATAGTTGCCTCTTGTGACAATTCTTTACTTTCATAGATGTTTATCAGGTGCTCATTTACCGTTCTAACGTTGACATCAAAGAGTACTGCCATCATCTTCTGGCTTAGCCAGATTGTATTGTCCTCATACCGGACTTCGATTGATTCTTCACCAGATGATACAGTGAAGATTAAAAATTCGGCGGTGCTGTTTCGTATATGTTTTTTATTCTCCATGTTTGGACACTACCTCCGATATTTTTTGATGCGGATTTTGGATTGCAGCCGATTTGAACTGTCAAGTATTGCTTGATAGTTGGATGTATTGTTCTTTCTACCGGGGGGTGAAAATGATACTGATTCTTCTTCACTATTTTCTGATCACTCTCAGCTTGTTTTCCGGTGATAGTATGGTGAAGTTCCATCATAAAATCATCAGGTTGCTATTGAGTTAATCGAAAAACTCTTTGCTCTAACAGGCAGGCCGGATGTGTGGATGTCTTTCATGGAGATCGCACAGACCCCTGCTCTTCAGTTGTTAAGTTAGGAAAATGTGTACATCTCCCACATAATTGGTTGCAAAAATGTGTACAGAACGCACATATTATAAACTTAAAAGTGCAAAGGTCATTTCATGAAGCGATTCATATACGATACTTTGCTCACATGGAAAGAGAGTGGGGATCGTAAGCCGCTGATTATTGAAGGTATTCGCCAGTGCGGGAAAACCTGGATATTGAAGCATTTTGGCGAGGCGGAATTCAGCGATGTCGCGTATTTCAACTTCGAATATGACGGGCGGCTGCACAAGGTATTCGAGGGCGACCTGAATGTTTCGAGAATTATCAAAGACCTCGGCATTCTGAGGAACAAATCCATCCATCCCGGAACAACCCTCCTCATATTAGACGAAATTCAGATCTGCCCCCGTGGAATAACGTCTCTGAAATATTTCTGCGAAAACCTGCCACAACTCCATGTTGCTGCTGCCGGCTCCTTGTTGGGTGTGGCTATTGCACAGATGGGAAAAAAAGTCTCATTTCCGGTTGGCAAGGTACAGATGCTGAAAATGTACCCTCTGAGTTTTCCGGAATTTCTCATTTCAAGGGATGACGAGCTCCTGTTCAAGTACCTGAATGAGTTGTCTCCCGATGAACGGGTGCCGGATGCCTTTATCGGCAGGCTGGAAGAGGCATATCGTGAATACCTGATAACAGGAGGTATGCCCGAGGTTGTCAGCTCATGGATGCGAAACCACGATATCGGGCTTGTTGAAACGATACAAAGCGAGATTCTTAGTAATTATGAGAAGGATTTCGTGAAATATGCGTCTGTATCTGAATTTCCAAAACTAACCCTTATCTGGAATGCAATCCCCGCACAGCTTGCAAAGGACAATCAGAAATTTATATTCTCTCATGTAAAGCAGGGGATGCGTGCACGCGATCTCGAAGATTCACTGCAATGGCTGATCTCAGCAGGGCTTATCTATAAGGTTGAAAAGATTGAGCGTCCCTATATTCCGATTCCAACATATGGTGACAGTACCTACTTCAAGATTTATTTCTCCGATGTCGGGCTTCTCCGCAGGATGAGCAGGTTCCCACCAGATGTTGTTTTTGATACTTCTCCTTTGACCGCCGATATGCGGGGGATTTTAACGGAAAATTTCGTCCTGACAGAATTGATTGCACATAACTTCCACCGGCCTTATTTCTGGAAATCCGGTGGAATGGCTGAGGTTGATTATGTCATCCAGGAAGGCGTTGATGTCATTCCAATAGAGGTTAAATCAGGAAAGAAGACTCGTTCCAGAAGCCTTGCAGAGTATCGGAAGAAATACAGCCCCCGTATTAG
>NZ_JARVGN010000390.1 GCF_029762515.1 Methanocalculus sp.
ATTCTTGAGGGTGCTTTGATTCAGTGTTGAATTTGAATTTTCGACCAGTTCCCTGAGAATCCGCTGGTAGAGTTTGTTCTTTGAAAGAGTGCTCAACGGCATCTTTGGTGTGGGGAATTCCAGCGGTTTGTCGAACTCTTTCGGCAGGTAATATCCGACTCCATCGAGCCATAGTGCCCCCATAAAGGTCATGATTGCGAAGTCTTTGCGGCCGAATGTGACATTGAAGTAGAGATTTGCTTCAGGATACCGTTTCCGAATCCCGATCAGCTGCTCCATCAGGTCTTTGAGATCTCTCTTCTTATACTCGATCACCTCGAGGGGAATGTCCAGAGCTGATTGACATATTTCTTTCACTCTCTCGATGCTTGCCTTTACGTCATCTGGATAATTTTCCTCGGTGACGAGAATATACCGCTCAACGGGGTAGAAGCGTGTGATCCTCTGGATGCCTTTGTCGACATTTCCCCCTGCCGTAAGAATGTGGATATTCAACATTAAATATTTAATATCAATACAATATGCTATAATGTTTTCTCCTTAGATACATGAACATGCTTCCGAAAGCAGAAGCTCAACGAGAGACCGCGTCGATTCGCTCGGCGAACTGGCACATCACATCGAAGTGCAATTATCATTGCAAATTCTGTTTTGCCAGGAACCTGAAGGGTGATCTCAGAAGTCTCTCGGTGGCAAATGAAGTACTCTCCCATCTTTGGAACCTTGGCATCACCAAGATCAACTTTGTCGGTGGTGAGCCGCTGATGCACCCTCTCATCGTTGAGGTGGTTAAAATGGCCAAGGGCCTGGGATTCGCCACGAGCATTTCCACGAACGGATCGCTCTGCACGGCAGAAATGATCTCCGAATTCGATGGAACGCTTGACTGGATCGGGCTATCACTCGATTCGGTCTCGGATGAAATTGAAAAAGATTTAGGGAGGGGGAATGGAAATCATCTTTCACATATCATCAGGATCTCTGACCTCATTCGCAAATCAGGAATCAAGTTAAAAATCAACACCACCGTCACGAGGAAGACCTACATGGAGGACATGCAACAACTGATCGGGCAACTCTGTCCTGATCGGTGGAAGGCGTTCCAGTTTCTCCATGTGAAGGGGCAGAATGATCAGGCCGTTCCTGATTTTGCAATCACTCCGGAAGAATTCGGGCTGTTCAGATCCCGGCATGAGGGAATCATGCTTCAGAATGGTACCCGGCCGGTGTTTGAATCTGCAGATGATATGGTCGATTCTTACCTGATGATCAATCCTGAGGGGAATTTGTTTGTGAATACAGGATGCAAATACCAGGAGATTCCCTTACTGGGTGTCACACAGAAGGAAATCTCGACCATCATCAACCCGAACAAGTATCGTTCGCGGGGAGGGGTGTATGACTGGAGCTGATACGGCTTCCGAACCCGTTCATTTCCTCCTGCTGGGAAATGCGAAAGAACACATTTTCCGGGCCATTGAGTATTTCGGGATCCAGAAGGTCGTCCTCTTCACCTCGCAGCACCTGATGAGCGAAAACCAGCCGTTCATCGAGCAGCTCGAGCGTGAGGGTATCTCTGTGCTGGAGACCGTGTTCCTCGATCCTTTTGAACACGTGGCTCTTGAACGGATGACCCAAAGAATGCTGGAGGCCTATGATCTCCATTCAAATGGCGGGGCACATCGCGTTATTGCGGGGCTCACCGGGGGCACGAATCTCATGGTTCTCGCAATGGGCATGATGTGTCTCGCTGCAGGCCTGAAGTCACATTATGTGGTCCACAATGAGACGAATGATCTGATTGAAATCGATTTTTTCTCCAACCTGGCACAGAACATGGATCTTTCCGAAATCCAGAGGAGCATTCTCCCGGGGGCCTTTCGATGAGTAATCTCTACTACGCCAATTTAGGAGAGAAGGATCCTGATCAATTTGAGGAAAGAGTCATTCAACGCCTCAGAGACTTCCAGGGATTTCTGGAGAATGCTGAATACCGTATGAGGAAAAAACGGTACAAATTCTCTTTCAGCGTGAAACAGTCCCGTGGCCGCATCATCACGGAAAATAAAAATGTGAAGATCGATTTCAATTCTCCAGATGGATTTTTCTTC
>NZ_JARVGN010000391.1 GCF_029762515.1 Methanocalculus sp.
CCGGGTGCGCCTGATCGCAGAATCGATCTCAGAGAGGGCAAAATACTCTGTCATTCTTCAATCGTTCGTTATGGCTTCAGATAAAGGTGATGATAAACAGGATGGGGGAGAATAGAGTCCTGATTTAACGAGATCCCTGAGATGCATCCTTAAGATCGTCAAAAAAGTCCGATGTTACCAGATCATCCAGATCACCCAGATCATCAAGGCTGACCTCCTCGATGCTTTTTCCCGGGAAGAGCCGTTTCATCAGCATATCCGAATACTTCCGTAACCTCTCCTCCATCACCTTCATCTTGCTTGTATCATGGATATGGACGGCATACTTGCGGACAGTCCCATCGGGATCGAAGATCGGATGAATACCAATATCATACCATGATCCTGCAAACTCCTCCTCGTAATTCAGGGAATAATTCATGATAGGGGGCAGCGTTTTGCCTGCCATCGTCGGGGAGAGATACCCGGATTCAACCATCTCCGATACCGCTGATCCTATCAACTCGTCAACCCCTCTTCCAGCACGTTTTGCCAGTGCTTCATTCACTGCTATGAAGGAGCCATCCCTGTCGATGAGGAAATGGAGATCACGGGTCTCATTCAGGAGCACACGGATGATCTCCGCCTGTTCGCGGACGATCCTGTCCATCGCATTCTTGTAAAATGCCATCGCGATGGTTGTCTTTAGCTCCTGCTCCCGGACAGGCTTCAGGATATAGCCATATGGTTCGGTGAGTTTTGCTTCATTGATATATTGATCATCTGAGAATGCCGTCAAAAAAATGACAGGAATATGATAGTTCTTCCGTATCTCTTCAGCAGCTTCAATCCCCGTCATCTCACCCGCGAGCATGATATCCATCATGATGAGATCAGGCTTCAGCTCTTCTGCCTTTTGTACTGCCAGTTCTCCTGCCCTGGCAATCCCGCAGACCGAATAGCCCATATCCTCAAGACTGCTCTTCAATGCCATCGAGGTGATGGCTTCATCTTCAACTATCAATATTGTCGCTTTCGTCATTCTGATACTCCTCCATCAGGTTCAATCGGGAAGATGATCTCAAAGAGTGTTCCTTCCTCCCTCTTCATCGAGATACTGCCCATCAACTGCATCACAAGGCTGGTGACAAGCCGCATGCCAAGCGATACTGTCTGTGTATAGTCAAGATCTTCGGGGAAACCAACCCCGTCATCGCTGAACCGGTATACCATCTCATTATCCCGCCTCTCCATAGTAATGGTGATCGTCCCTTTCCTTCCATCCGGATACCCGTGTTTCAGGGAGTTCGTCAGTAACTCGTTCGTTATCAGGCTGAGGGGAACAGCTTTGTCAATTGAGAGGTGGATCCCATCGGCATGAATCAGGAGGCTGACTGTTCCGGATCTGATCTCGCGGGAGGTGATTATTGTTTCACACATTGTCCTGAGATACTGGCCATAATTAATGCGGGAGAGGCTCTCAGACTGGTACAGCTTCTCATGGACGAGTGCGATTGAGAAGACCCGGTTCTCACTCTCCCGGAAGAGCTCGCGAATGGTCGGATCATCGATCGTCTTTCTCTGGAGCATCAGAAGGCCTGAGATCACCTGCATATTGTTCTTCACACGATGGTGGATCTCTTTTAAAAGGGTCTCCTTTTCACGAAGAGAGCGCTTCGTCTCTTCATCCCTCTTCTTCTTCTCACTGATATCATGGAAGATGCTTGTGCATTTCCCATCCTTTGAGCAGTATACCGATACCTCGAAGGTTTTATCCCGGCCAGCCTCCTCATGTTCAAAAACCTGCGATTCTCCTGTTTTGGCTGCCTCTGCATAGTATTCCATCAGCACCGGCTCCATCTCAGGAAGAACATCATGCAGACTCTTTCCTGTAATTATCTCAGGCGATAGTCCGGTAATTTTTGAAAAGGCAGGGTTCACCTCGACAAAACGGCAGTCACGCGGCCTGCCATCCGGATCCGTGACCAGCTCCTGGTGGGCATACCCATCATGCATCGATTCAAAGAGCGATCTATACCGCTTCTCGCTCTCCTGGAGCGCCTCCTCGTCTGCCATCTTCCGCTCGGTGATGTCAATAGCAGTTTTCAGACGGACATAGCGGCCAT
>NZ_JARVGN010000392.1 GCF_029762515.1 Methanocalculus sp.
CGTAAGTGCCATGGTTGTCATGAAGGTGGAGATGATCGGCTTTTGGAAGATATTTTAAGAATTCATCCACGGTTCCGGTCGTGTTTGCATGCCCGATATCAATTGTTACGCCAATACCATCGATCCCCTCAATCATCCCGAAAAGCTCCCCGGGATCACGGCAGAGAAACTCCTTTATCGAGATCATATTTTCAAGACAGGCAAGCACGCCATATTCTTTAGCAATAGCCCCGATTTCAACAAGCGCTTCTTTCTGAAGCGACCATGCACGTCCGGCATCAAGCTTTGAAAGAGGGGAGAGATATCCCGGATGAATCGTAACCCGATCGGTAAGATCTGCTGCATGTTGGATGCAGAGGCAGATCTGACGGATTGATTCACGCCAGATCGGATAATTCATCGAGGCGAGATTCAGATCGCCATATGGTGCGTGAACCGTAATACCCAGGTTTGTACTGGCAAGCACCTCATCAATCCGTTCTCTTTTTTTCGGATCATCAAGCCGGTAATTCCCATCTGCCGAGATCTCCCAGCCATCATACCCCAGTTCTTCGATCCCATGAACCCACTTTGGATCATCCCAGACTTTTGATGATGAAGAGAAGTAATATCCCGAGATCATACACTGCTCCCAATAGTTTTCAGGATCTTTTCAATCCCGGCACGACATTCCTCAAGAGAAGCTGTATTATCTATCCATATATCAGCACCATCCATTGCATGCACCAGTCCAAAACCACATTCCCGCTCATCACGGGAGAGGAGATCGTCCTCATTCACCATATCATCGGATCTCCCGCGACTGCGGAGGCGTGCAAGCCGAATCTGAAACGGGCAGTCAATAGCAATCAATGTGAAGTCAGAAAACGTTTTTCTGAAGAGTTCAACCTCGGCATCTCCCCTGATACCGTCGATGAGGACAACCGGGGCTTTCTGTTCCCTGACCGCAGGAACAGTCAGTTCTGCGAGAGCGGCCATTCCCCGCTCTTCTCTCAGGCGGCGCGCAATAGTACCGAGATGCTGATCGGTTGCAGGAAGCCCCGCTTCTTCTGCATATCTCCTGATGAGATCCCCCATGACAATAACCGGTATCCCGAGTTCCTCTGCAACCGCTGAACACTCACCCTTGCCGCTCGCCGGTAGTCCGACCAATCCTAGTACCTTCATAGTGAAATTCTCCGTTCTCACGTGTTCTGATAATTACCGGTCGACATAAACAGTCTGCGATTGCCTTTAGTTCATCTGAGGAGAGGGGGGGAACCATACCAAACACTCCCTGCTGGAGAACAAATTCCAGCCCCTCAGCTTCGCGTGATATATATTTGACCTCGTCTTCATAACCCCGGAATAAGGTGACGACGACCTGAAATTCCGGAAGTTCTCCTGTATGATATGCGTTTTTGCATATATTGAGTGTTTCTTTTACCGCAGCAGAATACCGCTCTCGAAGCAGGTTGTCATAACGATTCCATTTTGCCTTGATATCAAGTGCCAGATGATCCACCAGGTGTTCATCCAGGAGTTTTTTAATAACCTTCGGGAAGACACCGTTTGTATGGAGACCGACAAGCAATCCTTCTTGTTTTGATAATCGGGCCAGTTCACAGAGGGCATCTCCCTGGAGGGTCGGCTCACCCCCGGAAAAGACAACGCCCGATACCGCGATCCGGGACGATCGAATCTGCTCGAATACCTGATCGATTGGGCGGTAATCTCTGCCATCCTGAATTTGTTTGTTATGGCAGTAATCACACCTGACCGGACATCCCCTGAGAAAGAGCGTACACACAGCACGGCCTGGCCAGTCCACTGTGCTTATTGGAATAAAACCACCATAATTTACCTGCACATGATCACCGGGTTCTTCTGTATATGGTCTGATTTTGCATTAAAGTATGTTCATAGACAAAAAAACAAATGAATCCAAGTTAGGTTAAACAATATTGATTGTTTAGAAATAAAGTAATTTTGCCCTAATTTTCTGAAATAAAAGGATTTATCAGGTATTTTATCATACCAATTCCTATGACTTTACTGGAAGATGCCAGACGCGGCATCATCACAGACGAAATGAAGATCGTTGCACAGGCAGAAGGCGTG
>NZ_JARVGN010000393.1 GCF_029762515.1 Methanocalculus sp.
TCATGTATGATTCCTGATACAGTATCCCGGATGACGGATACAATATGCCGGATGCAATGCCCGGGACACCAATACTGTAGGACTTACTGAAATATTGTTTTAAAAAGAGAGAGAAGGAGCGGGAATAATCCCGGATTATTGTCTGTTGCTGAAATCGAGGAGTGAATACATCATCTCTCTTGAAACAACAGGCTTTGCAGACTCGAGCCAGAGATAAAATCCAACCCTTCCCGGTGTCTGGCGTTCGTACTTGAACCCTCCCGTCTTCTCAGGGACCATCTTATAGTACATCCGCTTCTTCTTGGGCTTGAGATAGACAACCGGCGAGGGATCGGGGAGATCCATCGCAAAGACCACCTTTGAGTAATCACGGCTGAGCGTCTCAAAATCAAGGATGGTACTCTTAACCCGAAGTCCCAGATCATTGACAAGAGCTTTCCTGGCATCCGTATGCATAGCTCCAAAGATCACCTTCTTGACAAGTGGTGAGATCTGTGGATCTGCTAACGCCTGTGGTTGTTTTGTTCCATTGTTTGCATGATAGAGGAGGCGTGCAAGTGTCTGATCGTGGAACTGAAGGTAATCGAACGGGCGTGTCCTGAGTGAAAGGGCGCTGATCAGTTTTGGATTATTCACTGCCTGCCGTGAAAGCGAAGCAAGCCGGAGTGACCGGATTGAGGCTTTCAGCTCCTCGCAGGAGAAGGTACCGACATATGCGTTCTCTTCTTCCCGGCAGAGCCGTTTGATCACCTGGGTGTTTGAGATATCAACAGCGGAAAAGAGAGAGAACTCAACTGTTTCCTGCCGGAAAAGATATCCAAAGAGCTTCTTTTTATAATGGATCTCAGCTTCAAGATCCTTTAAGTCTGATGGGGAGGTGATGATCTCGGCAAAAGAGACCTGGTTATTGGAATCGATTAAGAGGAGATCAACCTCTGCAAGATCCTGTCCATTTCCCCGCACCCTGATATCGCCTTTCTCTGCATAGTACATGCCGTTCTGGCCAAGTGCGATCCGGACAGGGCGTCTTGGCGCATCGGCACCCTTCTTCACGATCTTCTTGATAGAAGGAGTATTGGTGGCTGTTTCGAGGAGAAGCTCGTAGATAAGCGCTTCATACCAGTATCCCTCAACCGTCCGCATCTCCATAATCTCTTCTGAGAAGAGCTTGATATGGTCGCCTTTCTTCATGTGGCGGAGGGCTCTGATAGCCAGGGCTCGGTTCGGCTCAAATGATGAGCAGTTCTCTCGTAACCAATCTAATACCACCGGACTCCTCCCGGCAGCAGGGAAGTAATCTTTTCTTCACGTGCAATTAATGCCATAGCTTTTTCCTGATCTGAAATCCCATCCCGGAAGCTGCAATCTGTGTTCGCCTTCTGGTATGCAATTTCAATGCCCGGATCAGTGCCTGGTGATGGCTGGCTGATACCGGTATTCCTGTTATTGCTTTCTATTGTGCGAGGACTAAGATCTGACGTGTCAGGCTTTTGTGTACCCGCTGAGAGAATGAATGGACGATCTCAAAATATTCTCCTGCCAATCCGGAGATATCCTGGTGGGTTACGATCACCGCACGACTCTCTCTCTTAAGTATGCGCTGGATCTCTGATAATGATTGGGTATAGAGCCCTTCAAGGCTCACTGCTTTTATCGCTGTGGATTGCCCGTATGGGAGATCTGTTGCGACAGCGTCAACTGATTTGTCTGCTATCGGAAGATTGCTGGTATCTGCTAAAAAGCAGACTGAATGAGGCAGATTTACCCGTGCCCCCTCTATCATTGCCGGATCGATATCTGATCCCGCTATTGTAGCGCCGATACATGCTGCTTCAAGCAGGATTCCTCCCGTTCCACAGAACGGGTCATAGAGGATCCCGCCCGGCTGAACTCCGGTAAGATTGACCATGGCACGTGCCATGAGCGGCATCATAACACCGGGATGGAAGAAGGGGCGCCGCATCGGGTTCCGGTATGCATATGATCCCCTATCGATATGGTGAAGCACCCGCCCAAGATAGCAGGTTCCGTCTGAGAAGATGGCACGGTATTCTATACGTGGATTCTTCAGTGAGACG
>NZ_JARVGN010000394.1 GCF_029762515.1 Methanocalculus sp.
CGTGATATCATCAAAGGAGATCCCGGCGAGATCTGAAAACGGATACTGCTCCGGGTGTACCGGGGCAAGGGCGGGTCCAATCCCAATGATCCGGTGGCCGAGGGATTCGGCAAAACGGTACCCGTCACCTGTTGATCCGGTTGATGGGTATGATGTACCGCCGGTTGCAATGACGAGGTGATCGACCAGCACCTCCTGATCGTCTGTCCTGATCAGAAAGCCGTTCCCTGAGCGCTCCACGGCACGAACCTGGCTGTTCTGCCTGAAGATCACCCCGTTCTCCCGGCATGCGGCCATCAGTACAGAGAGGATATCATCTGCCTTTTCTGATACAGGGAATATCTTCTCGTTCTCATCTGTATAGAGGGGGCATCCCCGATCTTCGAAGAACGCGATCAGATCCCGGTTCGTAAAATTCCTGAGTGCTGGTTTCAAAAAAGTCCCGTTCTCACCGTAATGTTCTTCAAAACTGCGGATATTGCCCGCATGTGTGATATTGCACCGCCCGGATCCGGTGATTAAGAGTTTCCGACCTGCCTCCCTCTTCTTCTCAAAGAGGATGATCCGGCTTCCCTCTGACTTTATCGTAGCTGCACAGAAGAGTCCTGCCGGCCCGCCTCCGATAATGCCAATCACAGGCCGGGCCATTTTGCAATCACACCTTCTGTAGAACGGGTGGTGTCCTGCCAGGATTTTTTGCCACTGCAATCTGCCGCTTCAGTTCTGCTGCTGCTGCTGCTACATCTTCCTCTCCGACAACCGCAGAGATGACGGCGGCCCCGTCTGCCCCCGCACCGATCACAGATCCGATATTCTCCCATGTGATCCCGCCGATTGCGACAAGTGGGAGGCGGGTTGCGGCACGGATGGCGCCCAGTGTTGAAAGGCCGTGCCCGCATCCGGCATCATCTTTTGAGGTGGTGGCAAAGACCGGGCTGAGTGCAAGGTAATCGGCACCTGATATCTCTGCCTGTATCGCCTCATCAACCGATCCGACAGAAGAGCCGATGATAAAGTCCCTTGGAACAATCCGTCGGGCTTCGGATATCGGCATATCCTGCTGGCCGAGATGAACTCCGTCTGCTCCGGTTGCAAGAGCGATATCAAGCCGGTCATTCATGATGAAGCAGGCACCGGCATCCCTGGTCATGGCCAGAATCTCTGTTGCTGTCCGGTAGAGGGATGCAGCATCCATCCTCTTGTCCCTGAGCTGGATGATATCCGCTCCGCCCAGAAGCGCCATCCGGGCGAGTTCGGTATGGGATCTCCCCCTCCCGATCTGCTCGTCGGTGATGACGTAGAGATCATATGCCATGGTACTGCTCCACCTGTGCCTCAGCCGATACCGTCTCCGGTGTCAGTGATGCGAGTTCATCAAAGAGTGCGGTTCTGAATGAGTATGGTCCCGCAGATTGCCTGGCTGCCCGTTCCCCGGCAAGCCCGAATGCGATGAGTGCAGCGGCGGCGGACTTCACCGGATCGTCGCCTGCGGCTGCAAACGCCCCCACAACAGATGCTGCCATACAGCCGGTTCCCGAGAGCCGCTCCATCATCGGGCTCCCGTTTAAAATCAGGTATGCCTCACCATTCCCGCAGACGATATCGGTCTTTCCGGTCATGGCAACGGCTGTGTTCCACCTCCCGGAACACCGAAGGGCAACCTCAATGGGATCACCCGTACAGCCGCCCGAATCAACCCCCCTGACAGTGCCGCCGCTTCCGGCAAGGACACCGATTTCACCGGCGTTTCCTTTCAGGATCGCAACCCTGCATTCATTCAGAATCCTCTCCGCACTCTCTGTCCTGAGTGTTGTTGCACCGACTCCGACCGGATCAAGGATCACCGGGATGCCATGTGCATTTGCGGCTTTTCCTGCGGCAACCATCGCATCTACCTGTGCGGGTGTAAGGGTTCCGATATTGAGGACAAGGGCGCCTGCAATCCCGGCCATCTCGGCAACCTCTTCGATTGCGCCTGCCATCACCGGTGCTGCACCGATGGCAAGGGTTGCATTTGCGCAGTCATTGATTGTTACGGTATTGGTAATATGGTGAATGAGCGGCCGGG
>NZ_JARVGN010000395.1 GCF_029762515.1 Methanocalculus sp.
CAAGAACAGAAGAAATGAACTCAATGCCCTCGCAAGCAAATGTGCCCGCGAGCGGAATGAGCTGAACAACCAGACGCGCCAGTATGTCGAAGAAGCCCAGAAGCACAAGGAGCTTCGCGACTCAAGCAACAAAGATGTCTCCGATCTGAAAGATCAGAGAAATGTCCTGAATGAACAGGCAAATGTACTCTTTGAGGAGCTTGAAGAATATAAAAAAGAACATGGCAATATAAAAAAGGGCCAGGTTAAAGACATCCAGCGTCAGATTGAGTTTCTCGAGTTCAAACAGCAGACCGAAGCAATGAGTTCTGACAAGGAACGTGAGCTCGTTGAGAAGATCAAACAGATGAAAAGCCAGGTTCGCGAACAGGAAGCTGAACTTGAACAGAATAAAGAGATCCGGTCAAAGCTACAGGAGGCACGTGACCTCCGGAAACAGGCATCCGATCTCCACATCAAGGTGACCGAGAGTGCAGAGCTTGCACAGACTCATCACGATCTTATGGTGGAGTGCTACAGGAAAGCCGACAAGTCCCGTGAAGAGGCAGATGCCAGGCACCGTGCATTTGTCGAGGCACAGGAAGCAGCAGATGCCGAACACAAATCTTTCATCGAATGCCAGAAAGAACTCCGTGACTACGACAAGGTCATCAGCGGCATGCGGACAAAAACCAAGAAGGTTAAAACCGTTAAAGAGAATAAAACAGTCAGAATGGAAGCAGAAAAGATCTTCAACTCATTCAAGAGTGGAGAAAAGCTTACCACCGACGATCTTCTTCTCCTCCAGAGATCCAAACTCATTTAATTTTTTTGCAGAACGCACGATATGACTGAATAGGACCGGCAGGTCTTCTCCGGCAGGGCTATTTTTCAGGAAATCTTTTCTGACGATTTCAATCTGGAAAACCAGATTTCATTCATCATTCTGAGAAAACAACATTATTATCCTAATACGTTCATGTATTCTGTAATGGAGAAGAGGAAGACGCTCGTGCTGAGCGTCGATCGCGATGACGATATCGGATATAAAGCGAGGATAGAAAGTCCCGTTATCGGAAGAGAGGCGTGCCTTGAGGCAGCGAAACGCCTCGGGCTTGTCGATCCCGAAGATTCCGATGTGAATGCGATATTCCAGGCAGTCAAGACATATGACGAGCTGACTGCACGAGGAGAGGATGTGATAGTTTCTGTCATTGGCGGAAGCCATATGAACATGCTCGATGGAGATCGTAAAATCGCCGATTCGCTCTCACAATTAATCAATCAAACGAAGGTAACCGCATGCATCCTTGTATCTGATGGCGCTGAGGATGATTTCATCCTCCCGATCGTCCAGTCAAGGATCCCTGTTGAGAGCGTTAAACGGGTCATCGTTGCACAGATGCCAAACCTTGAGGGAACCTACTATATCATCAAGAAACTGCTCGATGATCCAAAGATTGCCCGTGTTGTTCTCGTCCCAATCGGCCTTGCAATGCTGCTCTATTCAGCAGCATACCTCTGGGGAAGACCGGATCTTGCAACCTTCTTTGTAGTCGGAGCTGTTGGAATTTATCTCCTCTTCAAAGGATTCGGAATTGATGAATTCTTCAGTTATCTCGTCTCGGGACTTCAGCAGTCTTTCCAAAAGGGGAGTTTCAGTTTTGTTGCATACATAACGGCAGCCTTGATCTCAATTGTTGCTGTAATCATGGGTTTAACGAGCCTTCTCGTTTATTATCCACAGGATGCCGGAGTTCTGCTCTTTTTCGCTGCATTTATTTATGGATCGATCTGGTGGTTTGTGGGCGCAGGGCTTGTTGCATTGGCGGGAAAGATCATTGATTGCATCCTCAATGAACAGGAGATGCTCAGCAGAATTGTGATCATCCCCTTTTTTATCGGAGCGATTGGAACAATAATCTACGGGGCGAGCAGCTACCTGCTTTCAATCAGCAATGTGCCCGAATTCCCGGTCTCCGCGGGTAGCGGAGTGCAATCAATCATCATCTTCACAGTCGCCGGCCTTCTCTGTGCACTTATTGGTATCTATATCCAGTCAGCAACGAGCAAATGGGTCAT
>NZ_JARVGN010000396.1 GCF_029762515.1 Methanocalculus sp.
TTCGATATGTATACATCGGTTCAACACAATATCCCTGCCAACGGAATGGTCTTGAATCTATTAAACCGGGCGGTGTGCGTATTCGAATGTATTTACAGTTCCAATGTTCGATTAAATATGCATCAACAGCCTCTTGAATATTGATAAATGTACTTTCCTTCTTGTGCTGTTTTAATTTTTCATAATCAACGATCAATGGACCAAGATACAGTAAATAGGCCTTTGGAGGGGGGGAAAAAGCCATGGTAATTTTGCCAATATAGTTTTTAATGAAAAAAGGATAAATCGACACGAGGGTCGTACCATTGTATATTAACAGGGGGATTAATTTTGTTTTTGTCTGTTGTTCAACGGTTTTCAACCATTGCCACGAGTGGAAAACCGTTCCATGGGAACACGTGGCCGCTACCGAATCCCAGACATCCGCCTCATCTTCACCGGCTACTTTAACATCAAATGCCATACGAATACATCAAGATATACAATTCTCTTCGATTCTTTTCATTGCATTTTAACTGGATGGTAGTACTTGATTCGTGCCAGTATCCAAACTGCAATATCAATGATTTATTGGATATCACCTGATTGCAAAAAAGATTATCCATTTTATTATCTGCAAATTAATTTCTATCCTTTGAGAATAGTGAATTCAAATTCTCCTTGAGCGGTTTAATCGTTGTTAAATATCCATTTTCAACAAGGGATGCAAAACGTGATCTCTTTTTTACGATGAAACGAAGTTTTAAATTCGGATTAAACTTTGTAAAATAGTTACTGAGTCTGTGATTTCCTGCAGTTCCCATCTGGAGGTATGTATCCAGTCCTTTATCGCAGGCATGGCTAATTTCTTCCCATGTAATGAGAGGATTGGGTGATGGTGAGATCTCAATGCTCGGCTTTGGACTTCCAATCCAGCTATATTCAGTATTGCGATGGTATACTTTCACACTTCCGGTAATAAGTTCTCCGTCATACTTTGCGACAAGAATTTTAATATTATTTTGAAAACGATTGTAAATATCAAGTAAATATTCTAGTGGCACATTGACGGTGCGCTTCTGATCCCTGTATCTTCCCTGAAGTAATTTGTAGATAGCGATGAATTCATCACGGTGCCCGATTTCAATCGTGATCCCTTTCTTTCGGGCCCGGGTGATATCCGTCCGGGCGTTCTTTTTCAGGTTCTCCCATAAAACATCTTTCCCCAGCTTCACGTCGAATTCATAGTCATAAGCAGGAATTATTTCATAGTCAGCCCACTGGAAGGGTCTCGGATCCGCAAGGTTCGGAGGGAGTGCAAAATAATTATAATCGCTGGAAATATCGTTAAATAAAAAGTTATCAACCTCCTTTTGGAATCCAGTGTAATAGCTCTCCTTTTTATCCTGCTTTAGAAGCTCATATTCCCTGAACACCGGGCCCAAAAACAGCATACCTACATGGGGCGGGGGGGAAAAAACCATATTTAAGTTATACTTTTTTTGAACGAAAAGAGGAAAGGCAGCAATTGGCTCAGTATTGTTCAGACCAATAATTGGATAAAATGTGCCATTTGTATGCTTTTCCACAATCTTGAGCCAATCCCAGCGGTGAAATATGGTACCATGGATTGAATTCTCTATGATTGTATCCCACTCGGGTGACTCATTTTGTTTTAATATCTTTAATTCGATAGCCATTCTACACAAACCTCAACTATCACTCTGTCTTATGCTGACTTTTACGGGAAGCGTTTTATCATTCCACAATAGTGTGATAGAGTCATCTTTTTTTGATATAATGGATACATTATCAGAAATATTATCTAACTTATTGATGTCCCACAAATAGATGTCAATATAATCAGGACCTTGATTTTCACCAGCAAAAATCGATAATTCACCATCATGGTATTGATAGGAAAATCGGGAGTTTTCTCGTTTCTTCCACCAATGATAGATGTCCCCAGCACAGGTTACCCAGGCGCCCCGTTTTTTGCATCTCTCAATCAACTCGACATATTTTTCAGTGAAGCCTGGATATTCTAGCTCGTTAAA
>NZ_JARVGN010000397.1 GCF_029762515.1 Methanocalculus sp.
TCCGTTCAAGCCTGAGGAGTTCGGTTGCAATCTTCCGGAACCAGGTTTCATTGTCAAAGATGATACACCCGTCAACAACACGCTCAATCGCCTCGATCTGGTCTGCTGCCGCAGCAGAGATCCGTTTCCCCTCATCCCGCATGGGGAGTGTCAGGATACTGACAACCGGTTCATAAAACGAGTCCCTGATCTTCCCGACCAGCAGGGGGATGGCACCGGCATGCCTTCCGCCAAGTCCTGAGCAGATGATGACTGCATCAATCTCAACGGTACTGCACTGCTGGATATGCTGGATCATCTCCGCAACATCAAGGATCTCCCCATCAATTTGATCTGTGTTATTATCAAGCATAGGAAGAACAATCCGTTGTGTATGGGGGATGTAGTTCAGTTCTTTTATGCTTGAGAGATCGGTATCTATTGCAACAGCCAGCACACTGCTGGTTCCACTCCTCCTGTCGTGATCATAGAGAATATCGGTGATCCGTGATCCGGCTCCACCAAGTCCGATGATAAGTGCTTTCATATCTGATTATTCCATTAATGCATGGAGCAGCGGGGTGCCGGCGTCCATGGTACTGGTATTCTCATATTATCCCGAAGACATAAAGCCTTTCACTCCGGGTTCTTGAGATCTTTATCTCGTAAACCTACTTTTCCGACCATTTTGCACAGGGATTTTCCTTCTGAGGGAGCAGTATCAGGGGTAAATGATAATGATTATAAGTGTGTGTGTGAAACAACTCACTGAGGTGAATTTACCTTGAGCTATGGAATTGAATTCGTCCCCGGAAACCTCTCTGTCAAACAGGTAGTAAATTACTGCAAACTTGCAGAGACGAAAGATATTGACTATGCCTGGATTACCAACCACTACAACAACAGACACTGCTACCCGATCCTCGGAGCAATTGCAGCTGCCACAACCGAACTGAAGGTTGGTCCCGGTATCATGAACGCCTTCACCGACACTCCAGCGGCGATGGCATCATTCATATGCACCTTAAACGAGATCTCAGACGGACGCGCAATTTTGGGTATCGGTCCTGGTGACCTGTCAACACTCCCAAAACTCGCAATCGACCCTGCAAAGCCGGTTGCTCGCCTGAACGAAGCCGTCACTCAGATCAAAGCCCTTTGCTCCGGCGAAGAAGTGAAGAAGACCGGTCTTGAGTTCTTCGACTATGATGGTGCAAAACTCACCGGTGTCCAGCTTCCCGGCAAAAAGGGCATTCCGATCTACATCGGTGCACAGGGTCCGAAGGTCCTTGAACTTGCAGGCACAATCGGAGATGGTGCACTTATCAACGCATCAAACCCCAAGGACTTCGAAGTTGCTATCCCGATCATCAAAGCCGCCAACGAAAAAGTCGGCAAGAAGGGATTCGATATCGGTGCATACACCGCGATGTCCATCGACATGAGCGAGAAGAAGGCGCGCAATGCAGCAAAGATCGTTGCCGCATTCATCGCCGCAGGATCGCCACCCGCACTCCTTGAGCGCCACGGCCTTGACCTGAACAATGTCGCAAAGATCAAGGAAGCCCTCTCAAGATTCGACTTCAAGACGGTCGGCGGGCTCGTCGGCGATGGTGAGATTGACGCATTCACCATTGCAGGCACACCTGACATTGTCAAACAGAAGTGTGAGGACTTAACGAAATCCGGTGTCACCCAGATCATCTTCGGCTCCCCACTCGGACCCGACATGGTCAACTCGATCCGGCTCCTCGGCAAGTACGTCGTATAATCTTCCTGATACAGGAATATTCATACCTCTCTCACAATTTTTTCAAAACCTTTTTAGCTTCTTTTGATCACCCTTTTAACGTGTCGTTCTTCTCTACAACAGAGATCCGTGTCCCTGGCTCTGTGATCAGTTACAGGACGGAATTCGCAACAGGCATCTCCTCAAGGATCAGCCCTTTCCGTGGAACACGAGGGATCAACGCCGGTGCCATTCCCCCTTCACATCAGGATAACGACCCGGAATGTCCTTTCTGCCGGGAACAGATCTTTACTGCGACATCGGGTT
>NZ_JARVGN010000398.1 GCF_029762515.1 Methanocalculus sp.
GATGAAGACGGTGGGTCCCGCAAAAGTCTATTTTCTCTCAGAACGGGTGCCTGTTTCTGCGTTGATCGATTTTTCAACGGATCTCATTGTTCTTCTGGATGAGAAACTCCGGATCGTCAGTGCAAATGATCATTATCTTGCCCTTGCCGGCAGCAGAAAGGATCAGGTTGTTGGAACAAAGATACAGGAAGCGAAATGCCCGATCCTCTCAAACGATATTTTTCTCTCCAGAATCCCGCGATATGGTGAGGGAGAGCAGCAGATAGAGGATATGGTCCTGCTTACCGGGGAGGAGAAGCGGCACTTTCGGATCAGGATTCTCCCTGCTGCTTTTGAGGGCGGGGATTCAGGCTATGCGGTCATCATTGAGGAGACGACCGGGAGGCGGCTTTCTGAAGAGAAGATGGCTTCTGCCCTTCATGAGAAAGAAGCTCTCCTCCGGGAACTGCAACTTCGGGTCAGGAATAACCTCCAGTTGATTACGAGCATAATTAACCTCCAGATGATGGAGTGCCAGGATGATGCAGTCTCTCCAACTCTCAGGGAGACGCAGAACCGGATCATCTCACTCTCACTTGCGTATGATCTTGTCTATGCTCATGGAATGATCGGAGAAGTTGATATGGTGGAGTACCTGATCCACCTTGCCTCTGAACTGCGACGCTCCTTTGATCTGCCGGATGAGGGGGTAATCTGCCTGCCCGCTGACAGAAAGGTCACGCTCGATATCGACACTGCGATCCAGATTGGCCTGATCACCAATGAACTGGCAACAATAGTGATTGATGCTGCGGTAAGAAAGGGAGAACCTGTGAAGTGTGTTGTCTCACTCTCCAAACAGGATGGCTGCCACAGTCTCAGGGTCATATCAGATATTGGAGTTCATACCATTGAAGGTCTTGGGATAACACTTGTCAGAACCCTCGTACACCAGGAACTCAGGGGAAAATTCACGATCCTGCCTGATGGATGGGAGGTGATCTTCCCATGACAGGAAAAAGAGATCAACTCCGTTTCTTCATTGTTGAGGATATCGCTCTCATTGCCCTTGATATCTCACGGAGGATTGAAGGGCTTGGCCATATCGTCGTAGGCACAGCTGAATATGCAGATGCTGCTCTTCAGGGTATCCTTGAAACCCTTCCGGACTGTGTCCTGATAGATATCATGCTCAAAGGGGAGGTGAATGGGATCTGGGTTGCAGAGGAGATTAACCGGGTTTCACCACGTCCTTTTGCATATGTGACAGCATACTCTGAGCAGGGAATAATGGAGGATGCAAAGAGAACCAAGCCAATAGCCTATCTCGTGAAACCGATCAGGGATAACGATCTCAGGAGAGTAATAGGATTACTCCTGTCTGAATGATCGCAGTGCTGTATGGAATGAGGGTCAATTCATCTGTTGAGTGCGGGCAGTGGAGGTATCCATGCCACTTCTACTCATTTTGATTCATTTTTTCACATTTCGCTGATTGTTTTTTGCTGTGTTTGTGGTATTTTTTCTTCTCCTCCCCTATCCGCTCAAGCGCAATCTCCCGGTACGAGGAATCGATCTCAAAGCCGATATAGTCTGTACCAAGCCGGATACAGGCGATGGCGGTCGATCCGATCCCCATGAAAGGGTCAAGCACAAGGCGGCATCGTTCAAGTCCATGGTCTTTGATACAGAGGGTGGGAAGGCCGATCGGGAAGACTGCCGGGTGGGGCCGCTTCTCATTGATCGTCTCATAGGGGATGAACCAGGTGTTCCCCCGGTCCCGGAGATCTGATCCTGCCCCCTTCCACCTCCCGATATTGCTCTTATCCTGATACGGAACCCCGATCGCCAGCTTATCAAGCGGAACATCTCCGGTTCTTGTGAAATGGAATATGAATTCATGGCAGTCATGATGAAACCGCTTACTGTTAATCGGTTTATAGTGGCCGACCGCGATATCTCCGGTGATATTATTGTACGATCCCATATCGGGACGTGGAATCGCGATCGATTTGATCCAGTGTATCATATTCTGGAGGTAAAACCCCTT
>NZ_JARVGN010000399.1 GCF_029762515.1 Methanocalculus sp.
GAAGTGTCATAGGTCAATCCCGATTTCGCCTGCAGCTCCCAGGTGTCGGGGATCTGCAGGTTCAGGTGATGCTGCCGGATCCCGGTCACCGGCCCACCGGCGATCGCCTCTACATGTGCCTTCTCCCGGGAAAGCAGGTCCCCGTCAACATACGACCGGTATGAACCGTGCAGCCCAATCTCGTGTCCCTCGCGTGCAAGATCCTTTATCAGGCCCCGTGCCTTTGATGTGTCGAGTGAACGGCAGCGACCCATAGCGTTCCAGGTGGATGGCTCAAGAAGGCTCGCAGGCATCGACTCTTCAAGAAAGAAAAACGTTGAGCGTATCTGTAATTCATCATCCATCTGACAGATCACGTCAAATGTCCAGTAGGGATCTTTTCCTCCAATCTTCTCCAGTAGCGATTGAAACTGGCGAAGAAGCCCAGAACCATCGCCCCGACGGGCACAACGGAGGGGGCGGGTGATCCACTGGTAGGTCTTTGCCAGCTCATCGACATCATGGGTAAGGCAGATTGCCGAGGTATGGTTCTCTGGCCAATGCGCTTTCGCTGCGAATGGCAATCCCTGAAGGTGGAATGCCCGCCGGATGCAGGAGAACAGCAGCGCCTCATACCCGTCAACAACCGGAACCGCAGGATCCCCGTCGGGCCCGAAAAAGGGGCGATCCCGCTCTCCGCATAGCCAGGCTCCCGTCTCGGCGAAAAGATCGAACCCTATGGAAAAGGTCGACCCATCACGCACAATGCAGGGATGCTGTTCACCATCCGCCGACACCCATGCGAGCACATCCTCGCCTTCGGGGACACGATCGAGTGCAGCGGAGAACGGAAGGCACCACCCCTCTCCGGACAGCTCCCCCTGTAGCGCTTCACCGGCAGGTTCATATGCTATCGTGATCCGCACCGGCGCATCCGCGGGCCGTCCCCCGTATCCGATAGCGACCGCTCCTAGATCGCCATCGAAAGGACGGGCTTTAATCCCCGATGTTGTAAAAAAATGGCGTATTCCAGCCAGACGGACCAGATCATTTGCCAAGGTGTTAAAGACAATCATATGCGTCTCGATACGAGCCTGTTCTCTTTACAAAACCAAAGAAATCCATACTCAACCTGCAGATCGTCCAGACGAGAGGATAACGAGCAGCAAAAAGAATCCACCTGACGCCAGCATAACCCCACTGAATGTCACCGATATCCCCTCAGGATCCTTGTATAATCATTCTATTCCAGAATCTCCAGTATCTCTCCTCATCCGGGCACCATAAACCCGATAGCGCAGAATACAGCGGTCAGCGCATACATCGCAATCGTCGACTCCTGCTCGGTGAGCCGGAAGTAATAGGGCAGCACCCATTTGAGCGTGAGCGGGTTTGGCACCTCGAGCGTGCCGTCATCCCGTACTCTGCCGAATTTGGCAATCGGATAGACGTTGGGGCGAAGCCGCCAGTACACATACATCAGGAAATTGACCGTGTGGGGGATGAGCATGATAAATCCGCTCACGATAAACCCTTCGATGACAATAATCGCCCCGATGGCGGCACCGACCGATAAGGCCCCGATATTTCCCCAGAAAATGCGGGCCGGGTATTTTTCAAACCACCAGTACCCCGCAACAGCCCCGGTCAGAGAGACGATGAAGAGGACATTTAAGATATCGCCGTGAAGCAGGCTCTTTATCACAAGGGTTCCGAGCACGATGAGCGACAATCCCGGCGCAAGCCCGTTGAAGCCCGAGTGCATGTTCACCAGATTCGCAACCACCGGGACATAGGTGGGAACAATAAGCTGCAGGTAGATGATATCGAAATCAACGACGCCGATGAAGGGAAGATGCACCGTCGTGATGCCAATAAAGGGAATGAGCGTATAGGAACAGTAGTAGAGCAGAACCAGCTTTGCCGGTCTACCGATATCGATGATGTCGTCGAGAATGCCAAACAATCCGAATAGTGCCACCACCATGACGATCGCGTAGTTGACGGGAGCGATGTAATTGCTATAGAAGAGCGATAT
>NZ_JARVGN010000039.1 GCF_029762515.1 Methanocalculus sp.
TGAGATCCTCCTTGTGATCGCACTTGGCTATTCCGGGGAAGAGATCCGGCTTGAGCCCCTCGGAAATGATGGAGATACCCGGTACTGGCGGACACCCGACGGCGTCCACCATGTGCCGAAACGCTCCATCGAAGACTGCCTTGTCAGGAGGTGATCTTCTCGGGCATTGCCCCCTCCCCCTCGTCCCCGTCCGCAAGTGCTTCGCAGGGAGGTTGTATTGGGCGTCCTCAGATGCAGCGCGGGAGGGGCGGGAATGCTCCTTTGGTCTGCCAGAGCAGATAAACGCCCGATTCTTTCAGAATCGCCTTTCAGGTAGCTCTCTCGAGCAAGGGTTTATCACCTCTGTCATCCTGCTCCCTCACTACCCCGCCCCCCGATACCCGCGCCGCACCTGCTTCAAATTACCCCCAAAAAAATGCGAGGAGGCTTTTGATCCTTATTGTTTCTGCTCTTTCGGACCTGCACTCTCCCCCGGCGGACCTTCCGCAATCTCCTCGAATATGGTATCCACTCCAACCAGTGTATTGATCCACCTTGTCTCGTCGCTTGATTGGAGTATGATCAGAATAAGCAGGGTGAATGGCACGGCAAAGACGAGCCCGACGACACCCAGTGTCCAGCTCCAGAAGATAAGCGAGAGGATGACAACGAGTGCGGGCATCTCAAACCGCTTTGATGCAAGATGTGCATACACGGGATTCTCAACAACGACATTCAGGATGATGACAAGAACGACCACCGCAACAGCGCCCCAGATCCCAAACTGGAGCCAGGCAAAGAAGATCGCGGGTATCGCTGCGATGATAAGCCCGATATAGGGGATGTAGCCTAGTATCACTGTCAGAATTCCCCAGAGGATGGCGGAGTGCACCCCCATCACATACAGGATGCCTCCAAAGAGGAACCCATGGACAATATTCGTCTCTGTCCTGACGACGACAAAATCCACCATGAACCTGCTCATCCGGGCGAACTGTCTGAGGGATTTGTTCTCCACGCTACCGTAAATCTTCCTGATCCGCTCTGGAATCTTTGGTGCTTCAAGGAGGGCGAAGAAGGTGGTGATCGCAATGAAGAAGATATACAATAATGCCTCTCCAAGGCCGAGCATCGACTGGGAGATGATCACAGCAGTTGACTGGAGATCTATTGTCGGATGGGTGACTGATGTCCGTTCGATCCCGAGTCTGTCAAAGAGCATGAAGATATCAGCGAGACGTTCCTGGAGCTCTGCCTGGAAGAATGGGAGGTCGGCGATGAGCTGGCCGATTGAAGCGAGAATCAGAAGAATCAATGCGATAATAATCAGGATTGCTCCGCCTGTGATGATAGAAACTGCGGCTATGTCGGGGAGCCCTTTCTCTTTCAGCCATCGTACACATGGGTAGATGAGCATGGTGAGGACGAGCGAAAGGAGGAGGATATTAATTATATATGAGGTGATCTGTATTCCTATCACAAATACGATTAAAAGCGACAGGAATCCGAGTGTCGCATAGGTTATCGGGATTGTCCGTGTGTCAATCATTGTCCACTTCCCCTCTCTTCAAAGAGATCATGCAGCCGGAACCTGTGTGGTCCCAGTCTGCCATCAAAGTTCGATGCGCCGATCGCGAGGATGCCGCCATGTGCAGTTGCCGCCTCTATCCCGGCCCTCATCGCCGATCGGATTGCGTCTTCACCAATCCCGTTGATCACCACTTCATAGATCGTCGTTACCCCATCCGGCACCTGTGAGCCTTCCACCTTTTCTTTCAATGTCGGGCAGAGGAGATGATTTGTGCTGGCGGGCATGGGGAAACGGTAATTTTTGCATCCGACTTTTGATCCGCTCCCGACAATACCCCCGGCAAAACTCATGATCACATCCCGTATCGGCTCTATTGCCTTCACCCCCGCCTGTGCAGCAGCGAGAGCCTCGTGGCGGTCATTCCCCATTACGAGGAAATTTCCTCCTGCAATTCCTTTCACTGTTCCATACCGCTCCTCTCCGATATATTCCCCTTCCATGACAGGAATACGCCAGCAGTGACGGTTGCCGACCATGCATCGCTCCTCATACCCGTCTCCAAAGTAATGCATCCGTGTATAGAACCGATCGGGTGCATCGGGGAGTCCGTCATAGGCGGATGCTGTTGGCGCCGGGAGGATGCACTGGGATATTCGATCCGATACATTTGATCGCATCTGTTTCTTCTCCGCGGAGATCAGGATCGAGACACCCGGTCTTCCGTCAGGGGTATCATCCAAGGTGCCTTCTATACCTGCCTCACAGGGGCAGTAGATCTTTGAGGTGGCAAAACCTACTGCTTCTGCTGCTGCTGCATATGCCAGTTCATGTGTGTCTGCGGTGACGATCACCCGCGAGATCCAGACCGGGAACGCCTCGGCAAAGGTATCGATTATGGTGATCCCGTTTCGTTCCATCCGGGATCACCCTCTCTTGAATATGACTCCGTCTTCGGTAATGATCGCATCCATTGGAATGTCGTGCGGATCAAGTGGGAGTGCTTCCATCTCCTGGCATGCAAAGGCAATACCGATCTTCCGAATCGACGGGTACTTCTCAAGGAAACGGTCATAATAACCTGCGCCATAGCCGATACGCCCGCCCCGGCGGTCGAATCCGAGCATCGGGAGGATGATTGTATCGATATCTGCACCATCCGCTGGGATCTCATTCCCGATCGGTTCAGGTACTCCGAAGGTGCTTGGGATCAAAACCCCCATATTCTCAATATAAGATAGACGAAGGCTGTAATCCTCTTTCTGGATGATCGGGACAATGACCGGATTTTTGTATGCGAGGAGCATCGTGATGAGCGGGACTGTGTTCACCTCCATCTCCTTTGAGGTGTAGACCATCACCGTCTCATTTGGCTGGATCATCTTCATCAGGTGAGCGCAGATCCGCTTGCTCCTCTCAAACCGCTCTTCCGGTGTCTGCATCTCCTTTCTGTGCCTGAGAATATTCCGAATTGCCTCCTTGTCTTCACCCATAGGAATCATCACCTAATGGCAGTAGTAGAGCAGGAAGGTATATAAGACTCATCCCTCTATCTGCGTCTCATCTCTCTTCTGCTTCCCGAGCATGTATGCAATAATCATGCCGATCAAAAATGCGGGCGTGATGCCGCCGATGAGAGCGATGATTCCCATTGTGATTGTAACCGGATAGGAGTCGGTCTTCATGCCATGTTTTCCAAGTTCAAGGGCAACGAAGATGAGAAGGCCGCCGAAGATGCCATAGGGGATCAGGGTGAGCACTTCAGGGGGTGCAAAGGCGATTGCAAAGCCGATGATGATAAGGCCTGCGATGATATTTGCCCCGCCGGTTCGAGCACCGAACCGGTACATGGCGGCGAGCCCCCCGGCCCCGTGGCACATGGGGAAGCCGCCGAAAGGGGCAGTGGTCAGGTTCATGATCCCAATCGTCTTTGCCAGCCGATCAGGTTTGATCTCGTGCCTGAAGAGGTCAAGGGTGAGGAGCGATGTGGCAAGGATTGCGTTACCGATGGTGAGCGGGATCTGCGGGATCACCAGATGCAGAGCTGAGAAGAGCCAGTCTCCAGATGCAGGTATGATCAGCTCAGGAAATGGAATCAGCCGAAACGGGGGCAGTCCGGTCATGATGATACCTGCGCCAAGGCCGATTCCGATCACGATAAGTGAGGAGATATCCGGGATCTGCCTTGTATGTGCAGCAATAAAGAACCCTCCTATGATCAGAATGGCAACTCCCGCAAAGAATGGATCCGGTACAATATAGCCAAAGGATGTCCTGAGAAGAATAAGTGCCAGGCCGACCTGGATTCCCCGGATCACACTTACCGGGATCACTCTCTGAAGTGTCTCCATCCCCTTTAGATAGCCAAGGATGATAAGAAACAGCCCGATGATGATCCCGGAAGCAGCAATCTCGCCTGCTGTTAATCCTTCAGCGATGGCAATAGCACCGATCGCCTTCATCGGCTCGATCGGGACAGGGAGCCTGTAATAGAGCCCTGCGATGATGAACCAGAGCCCGACACCGAGGAATGCATAGCTGACATTGACTCCGGCGGCAATCCCTGCCCCGAGTATGATCGGAAAGATCGTCCCGAAGTCGCCGACCGATCCTGCAAGCTCCCTGAGTGAGAAACGGATGCCTGTCATCTGGTTCTCTTCAGGAGCCGGTTCCATATCCATCCGCATCACTCTTCTGGTAAGAGGGATAGGAACTGTTTATTGATAAAGAACATGGATAGTATCAGAATGCTGCGGTGGAGATTACTTCCGCTACCTGGGCGGCTCTCTCAGAAGATCAATCATTGTTTTTGGGAATTTCTCTGAAAAAATATCTACATAACGGCGATCGATTATGGAAACGATTGCATCTGTTCCTTTCCTTGTGGTGGATATGCCCACCCGCTCGGCTCTCCTGATAAGCCCGTCCTTCTCCATCGCGGCAAATTGCGGCAGGACATAATAGTGGGGTATACCAAGGTGCTCGGCAAGCCGACGTGTTCTGGGGAGTGATATGGAAACCTCCTCCCCGGTAACACTGATGGTGATGCGGCCTTCTTCCAGGATGAGCCGGATGGCCGCATCAAGCATTTCGTGGTGTTCGTATGCGTTCATTGAATGCTCTCACTATTCTGCTCTCTTTGTAAGAGCGGTTCAGTTCAGATGCCAGAGACAGTGCCTGTTTGATGCTTAATTTGATTTCTTCTTACCGTGCTGGTCTTCAGGCATATCCTGGAGATACACGATCTCAGCACCGGTATCGGTTGCAATCTGTTCAAGTTCGGTCTTCCGGAAGTGGGTTCCCTCAACCTTCAGCTGTCTCTTGTCATCTGCACCTGCGGTGACTGCAACAACCCTGAATCTGGGTTGTTTTACACCTGTGCCTACCTTCTGTCGTTCTCGTACATAGATCTTCATACCCTTCACCTCATTTCAGTTGGTATATCAGTTGATATACATGCATTGTATAAATAAGTTTGCACAATATGCTCCCTTTTAAGGTGATTTTGGATCTGTGTTCTATGAGGAGAGAGTTCATGATGTTTATTAAACTTATTAAATGTATTTAATCAACAATACATTATTCATATTTGTCAGCGAATGAATATACTGGTACAGATGAAAGAGGAGAAGGGTTCGTGACCGTTTATCTTGGTATTGATGATACGGATACGCAGGAATCACGGGGAACCGGAAGGCTTGCCCGTTCTATCGCAGATGAGCTGTCTTCAGAGTATACGATACTCGGTGTCACACGGCACCAGCTTTTTGTCCACGATGAGATTCCCTATACATCCCATAACAGTGCTGCTGTTATTCATATCGATTGCAATGGCAATGGATCTTTGCAAAAGATCTACCTGAGAGCCCGCGAGCTGATGCTCTCTGACTTCATCGTTGGTAGTGATCCGGGTATCTGCATCGCATCATCAGATACAGTAACTCCCCCGGTTGTTGCATTCGGATGGAGTGCGAAAAACACCGTTCTCACGCAGGAAGATGCACGTCATCAAGCAAAGAACTGTGGGATCACCCTTGAAGGGCTTGGCGGGACAAACGGCGGTATCATCGGTGCACTTGCCGGTGTTGGCTTAGCGGCTTCGGGGGAGGATGGCAGGTTTGTACAGAGGGGAAGCTCTCGGATGATGACCGGAAGCCGGAGTATTGAAGAGCTCCTCGCCTCCGGGATCGATCAGATCATGACCCGGGATCGCGAGCCGGTTCCTGACGGGCTCGTGGAGATACGGAAGTTCCCAAAACCGGCTCTCGTGAATGGAAAAGCAGTCCTGTACGTCACAGGAACAGATGGGCACTATCAGGATCTCGTGGTTGGATAACACCCTTCCGGGATCGATCTGCCTATCACAGCAGTCAGAATAAATAAAGGCTGACTCCGGATGAATGATCTAGAATAAGGATAACGTAGAGTTACACAATGGTTTGATTATTATGCACAGAAGAAGGGAGATTGAATCCAAACTCAGAGGCGAGACGCTTGGACGTCGTGGCCTTCTGAAACGGTATGAAGGTACAGATCAGCTCAGGATCGCTCCGGATCTGAATGTTGTTAAGATCGGGGGGCATGGGATCGTTGATTACGGGGCTCCTGTATTAAAGCCGCTTGCAGAAGAGATCGGGGCGCTCTCACGGAAACACCAGATGATGGTTGTGACCGGCGGTGGTGTCCGTGTCCGTCATATCATGGATATCGGTCTGGATCTCGGTATGCCAACCGGCGTGCTTGCGGAACTCTCTGGTAAGGTGAGTGAGCAGAATGCGATCATGATGTCTGTTCTCCTTTCAGAGTATGGCGGTACACGCATTCACTCTGCAGATCTCCTTGAGCTCCCGATGCTCCTTCGGATGGGCATTCTTCCGGTGACACATGGCACTCCCCCTTATGGTCTCTACGAATCACCCTCAGAAATTGGCATGATCCCGGCTCACCGGACAGATACCGGTGCCTTTCTTATGGCTGAGGTGCTCGGGGCGAAGTCCTGTATTCTTGTCAAGAATGTTGACGGCCTCTTTACGGAGAATCCATTTGATAACCCGGATGCCGAATTGATCGGAGAGATCACAGCCGCCGAACTCCTGGATATGGGGATGGAGGATCTGGTACTTGAGGATAAGGTGGTTGAGATGCTGCTGGATGCAAAATGTGTCCGTAAGGTTCATATCATCAATGGGCATGTTCCCGGCACACTGACACGCCTCCTGAATGGGGAGCGGGTTGGATCGATTATTAAAGCATGAATGTGGAATGTGATGGTTTATTGTGTTAATTAAATAAGATTAACTCTAATCTAAAAAATAACCGTTAAATAGTAAAAGATAGTAATAAACGCTGTTTGCTATGGAATGGAACAGAATTATTCTTGTAGCAGCCCTTCTGATCGCAGGGCTGCTTGTTGCAGGATGCGTCAGCGGGGATGCACCTGCCGTACCGGATGCAACACCAGCACCAACAGCTGCTCCAGCTCCCGAAGAGCTTCGGATCGCGACAACCACCAGCCTGTATGATACAGGATTGCTTGATCACCTGACGCCCGCGTTTGAGGAGAAGTATAATGCCAAACTCCTGATCGTCTCTGCCGGTACCGGGAAAGCTCTCGAGTATGGCCAGCGGGGCGATGTGGATGTAATGATGGTGCATGACCGTGCCCGTGAAGATACCTTCATGGCTGATGGTGATGGAGTTGAGCGGCGTGTCATCGCGTACAACTACTTTGTGATCATCGGTCCCGAGTCTGACCCTGCAGGCATCCGTGGAACAGAACCCGAGGAAGCATTTCAGACCCTCTTGACTGAGGGCAAAGCCGGAACTCCGGGTGTTGTCTTTGTCTCACGTGGTGATGCATCAGGAACCCATGCAAAAGAGAAGGCTATCTGGAAGTCCGCAGGCTATGACTATGCAACCGATGTCCAGAACTCAGGTGACTGGTATGTTGAAGCGGGAACCGGTATGGGTGCCACACTGGTGATGGCAAATGAGAAAGAAGCATACACCCTCTCGGATATTGGGACATTCCTTGCATACAAGGGAGATCTTCAGCTTGTGCCGGTCGTTGATTCCGGTGATATCCTCCTGAATATCTACTCAACGATGCTGATCAATCCTGAGAAGCATGCAGGTATCGACACAGAACTAGGGAAAGCCTGGATCAACTACTTAATCTCCGAAGATGTACAGCAGGAGATTGCCACATTTGGTGTTGCAGAGTATGGTGAACCCCTCTTCTTCGCAGCATCCGGAAAATGGGATATCATGGGTGTTCCCGAGGCAGAGGTAACTTCACCTGTTGTCTGATCGAAAACCAACTCTTTTTTTCCATCTTCGACTACATTTTCCATGAGAGTATGCTATGAATGAGATCGTTGCCGGCTTCACCACCGCAATCGAGTTGATCGTAAGCCTGGATCCGGAGGTAATAGAGACCGCTATACGGAGTATTATTATCTCGCTCACAGCGACGTTCTTTGCCACCCTGCTTGCGATTCCGATTGGATCTGTCATAACTTTCTCCGAATTCCGGGGAAAGAAGTCACTTATCAACCTGATCCAGACGCTCTATGCCCTCCCGACGGTGCTTGTCGGGCTCTTTGTTTTCCTTCTGATCTCACGTGCAGGGCCTTTTGGTTTCATGCGGCTCCTTTTCACCCCTGAAGGGATGATCATTGCCCAGGCGATCCTGATCCTGCCGATTATGGTCGGGCTGACGATATCAGCCCTGAAAGGTGTGGATTCGACGATCCTTGACACCCTCCGGTCACTGGGTGCGACCCGGTACCAGTTCATGAACAGCGTCGTCCGTGAGGCACGGTATGCGATCATGGCGGCAGTGGTTCTTGGATTTGGCAGGGCAATCTCTGAAGTCGGCGCTGCGATCATGATCGGCGGGAACATCCGGGGCCATACCCGTGTTTTGACGACCGCAATCTCGCTTGAGACCTCAATGGGAAACCTTGCTATGTCGATTGCCCTTGGGATCATCCTCCTCGGAATAGCCCTTGTGATCAATCTCATGCTGGCATTTGTACAGAACCGGTGATCCTGAATGCTCAGACTGCGTGATATTACCAAAAAATTCAGCGACACCCACGTGCTCAGGGGAGTATCTGCTGAGATCCAGAAAGGTGAAATCTTTACGATCATCGGACCCTCAGGTGCCGGAAAGTCGACACTGCTCAGGATCATTGATTTCCTGGAGACACCAACCTCCGGGACGGTGATCTTTGGAGGCAGGGATATTACCTCCGAGGGATCAATTGAGGTTCGCCGCAGGATGGGGATGGTCTTTCAGAAATCAGCGACCTTCAACACAACCGTGTACGAGAATGTTGCCATCGGCCTCAGGTTCAGGGGGATACCTGAGGCAGAAGTCAGGGAAAAGATTACAGAAGCCCTCGGGATTGTCGGCCTCACCGGGTTTGAAGAGAGGAAGGCAAAGACACTCTCAGGTGGGGAGATGCAACGGGTGGCGCTTGCCCGGGTACTGGTCACAAATCCGGATCTTCTTCTTCTTGATGAACCTACAGCAAATCTCGATCCGGTCTCGGTGGAGATGATCGAGGATCTGATCAAGAAGATCAACCGAGATTTTGGGATCACTATTCTTATGTCAACACATGATATGGTACAGGGGCAGCGGCTGGCACACCGGATAGGGGTGATGATGAATGGGGTATTTTCCCAGATCGGTAC
>NZ_JARVGN010000003.1 GCF_029762515.1 Methanocalculus sp.
CGCCCGGACGGTCACCACCTTCATCGTGGCCCACCGGCTCTCGACGATCCGGCGGGCCGACATCATCTATGTCATGAACAAAGGGAAGATTGTCGAGAGCGGCACCCACGCTGACTTGATGGATAAGCATGGGAAGTATTATGAACTGTATCAATCGGGTGGATAGTTAGAGGCAAGGTTTCATTCGTTTGATGAAAGCAAACAGCCCCTTCCAGACTCGCTAGAAGATAAAATCAATCTTCTGAAGACGAAGATCTCCAAAAACAACTCAAATGACTTTCTTTTACGGTGCGAGTCAACATGGAGGATAATTCCTCAGAACTTCCTCATTTCTTTAAAGAAAACGAGTATTTAACGAACTTGGAATCTGAAACAATTACTGACGCGATTTTCACTTTTTATTTCACTATAATTTAATCGAATCGATTTCTTCAAATGAAAAATGATTCGTTTTCCATAGAATCTGCCACGATTTCTATGTAGTATGGATTCTATATACACAAAAATAATTATCAGCAAAGCAAATTGTATGATGATGTCTTTTCTTGACGACAAAAATATCCTGATTACCGGCGGAACGGGATCCTTCGGGAAAATGTTCACCAAAATAGTCCTCGAGGAATACAATCCAAAAAGTATCCGCATATTCTCTCGTGGAGAATTTTTACAGTGGGGGATGCAGAAGGAATTTCAGGATGAAAGACTTCGCTTTTTTATTGGAGATGTGAGGGACAGATCACGGCTAAGTCGAGCAATGAATGATGTTGATATCGTTATCCATGCTGCGGCACTGAAACAAGTACCTGCCTGCGAATACAACCCAATCGAAGCGGTGAGGACAAATATTGATGGTGCAAGCAATATCGTCAACGCTGCGATCGATAACGAAGTAAAAAAGGTCGTTGCCCTGAGCACTGATAAGGCAGTGCACCCAGTGAATTTATACGGTGCGACAAAGATGACTGCTGAAAAGCTTATCGTGCAGGGAAATGCCTACTCCGGCGATCGCGAAACGCGCTTCGCGTGTGTACGATACGGAAATGTTATCGGCAGTAGAGGAAGTGTAATTCCACTGTTCAAAGAACAGAGGAAAACCGGTACCATTACCATTACCGACGAACGCATGACAAGATTCTGGATCACCCTAGAACAGGGAGTTCACCTTGTTACCAAATGTATTGAAGAAATGCACGGTGGGGAGATATTTATTCCCAAAATCCCCAGCATGAAAATCACTGATCTTGCCGAAGCGATTGCACCGGAATGCAAAATCAATTATATTGGCATTCGTCCAGGTGAAAAACTCCATGAAATCCTCATCACTGAAGATGAGGCACGCCACACTCTTGAAATGGATGATTACTATGTAATCGAACCGGAAATCAAATTTTGGAAAAATAATCAACCACGAATTGGGAAACAGATGCCAGAAGGATTCCGATATGCAAGCAATACCAACGAAATATGGCTCGATATTGAGAATTTAATAAGTATTGTGAATTAAAAATCATTTCAGGTTTCAGAAATGGATCCGATACCATATGGGCGGCAATGGCTCGATGAGGATGATATACAGGCAGTTGTCAATGTGCTTAAAAGTGACTGGATCACACAGGGGCCAAAAATTGAAGAGTTCGAGCGAGCCGTTGCCGATTATATCGGTGTCAAACATGCCGTTGCATTCAATTCCGGCACTTCCGCTTTACATGCAGCGATGTACGTTGCAGGCGTCCGTCATGGTGACGAGGTGATAACATCACCAATAACGTTCGTTGCAACCCCAAATTCGGCAGTATATTGCGGCGGAAAACCTGTTTTTACAGACATTGATCCAGATACAATTTGTATGAGCATTGACCAGATCGAGGATGCAATCACAAAGACAACAAAAGTGATTGCAGCTGTCGATATGGCGGGTTACCCCGTGGATATGCGAAAAATTAATGAGATTACCGAAAAGCATGATTTAATTATTATTGAAGATGCTGCCCACGCACTCGGATCAGAACGATATGGAACCAAAGTCGGAGTGGAAGCAGATATGACAATGTTCTCCTTCCATCCGGTAAAACACATCACCACCGGCGAAGGAGGTATGATCGTCACTGATAACGAGACCTTTGCCGAAAAGTTACGGCTATTCAGAAGTCACGGTATCACCAAGGATCCTCATGTTCTCACGAGAATTGACGGTCCATGGTATTACGAAATGCATGTGCTTGGATTCAACTATCGGATCACAGATCTCCAGTGTGCACTGGGTCTCTCCCAGTTTAAAAAACTGGAGAAATTCCTGTCTCGAAGGTGTGAGATCGCAGGTGCATATGATAAAGCGTTTCAGGATATTCCGAATATCTTAATCCCGCCCCGTCCACCATGGTCAAATTCCCGCCACGCATTCCATCTCTATCCAGTACGGTGTACCGGGTGCGACAGGAAAGAGTTGATGCTCAATTTAAGAGAGAGAGGGATCCTCACTCAGGTGCACTACATACCTGTTCATCTTCAACCGTTCTATATGACGAATTTCGGATACGGTCGCGGAGATTATCCTCACGCAGAAAAATTCTATGAACAAGAGCTCTCTCTTCCGATGTTTCCGAGAATGACTGACGAAGACGTTAATCGAGTCATTGATGCGGTATGCGATGCATGCAAAGGAGTGAGTTGAGATGGAAATTCAAATTAGGGAACGTAAAATCGGAACAGGACACCCGACATTTATCATCGCCGAGATGTCGGCTAACCACCTCGGCAATTTTGATACTGCAGTAGAGATCATCAGGTCAGCAAAGCAATCCGGGGCGGATGCCATCAAATTGCAAACATATACGCCGGAAACGATGACGATAGACTGTGATAGTGAGCTGTTCACTATATCTGAGGGAACGATCTGGGATGGAAGAACATTCTACGATCTCTATACAGAAGCCCAAACTCCCTGGGAATGGCATGCCGATCTCAAAAAAATTGCCGAAGATGAGGGGTTAATATTCTTCTCAACAGCCTTCGATCCATCCGCCGTTGACTTTCTTGAAGAACTGGATATACCAGCATATAAGATCGCTTCTTTCGAGATCACCGACATTCCACTCATCGAATATGTGGCATCGAAAGGCAAACCAATACTCATATCAACGGGGATAGCAACCCTCTGTGATATCGAGGAGGCAGTGCTGGCATGCCGCAGGATGGGGAATGATCAAATTATTCTGCTCAAATGCACCAGCGCCTATCCCGCGCCAATTGAAGAAGCAAATCTTCGCACCATCCCCCACATGGCTGAGGCATTCAATACCATCTCCGGACTCTCAGACCACACAACCGGTATCGCCGTCCCTGCTGCCGCGGTAGCAATTGGAGCAAGCGTCATTGAAAAACATTTTACGCTTGATCGCTCCGCAGGTGGTCCAGACGCCCCATTTTCCCTTGAGCCGGATGAATTTTCCCAGATGACTTGTGCCATTCGCAATGGGGAGCGCGCCCTCGGTACCATTCGATATGATCTTACCGATAAAATGCAACAAAATCGGGTTTTTGCTCGTTCGCTTTTTGTGGTAGAGGACATCCAAAAAGGCGAAACGTTTACAAAAGAAAATGTTCGATCAATCAGGCCCGGTAATGGTATGCATCCGAAAAATCTAATATATATATTAGACAAAAAGGCAAAAATTCCATTGAAAAAGGGCACCCCCCTTGATTGGCGTATGATAGAAAATCGATAGTTAATCACTAACCCGATTCTATCAGTTAATTTGGAACAAAAATTTATGTAGCACAAATCTGTAACGTGTTAAATATTGATGAAACATGAATAATGTACCAAAATACTCCATTCATCTTCGAAAAGCAACCAAAAATGATTGCGAATTGGTACACAGATGGATCAATGAAGAAGAAACTCGTGAAAATTCGTTTTCTAAAGAATTTATTGATATTGAAGAACATACCAGGTGGTTTTTTAGCAAATTAATTGATCCCAATCACATCTATTACCTAGCAATTAATGAGAATAATGTCCCCGTCGGCCAGATTCGGTTTTCAATTCAGGATGATGAGGCAGTTGTATCGGTGCTTGTTGATGAAAATTTCAGAAAGAAAGGGTTGGGTGAACAGATAATATCCCTTGGTTCACATCGTTTCTTTGAAGAGACATCAATCGGAACGATTCACGCATATGTTAAAGAAAAAAATTCAGCTTCAATTAAAGCATTCGTCAATGCAGGATATATACCCAAAGGGACTGTATCTATGCATAATCAGTGCGTTAATCACTTCATTCTTGAAAGGCAAGCAGCACAGTTGCTAAATTAAATCTTCAATATAGCGTATGTTCTTTATATCATCGGAGAGGGAAGACCCTTTTCGGGGGGTTTCAAACGTAATATATCTCTTTTCGAAGGGGACACTCTCAACAATGCTACGCAATAAAAATCGAACATCATAATCCCCCTCGCCAAAACCCAGATGTTCATCGGTCTCATGAGAAATTCGGCCATCAGCCAGATGAAACATATCCGGATTCATTCCGAAAAATCTCAGAATATTCGCTCTGTAATCAATTTTCTCACTGATTGCAGCTTTAATTGCGTGATTTAAATCAAAACAGAACCCAAATTTTTCCCCCTTCAATTCATTAATTTGTTCGGGAGAATATCCAATCATCTGCTCTCCATTAATACCTACTTTAGGCATATTCTCAATTACTACACGAGGATCATCAATGTATGACAAAAAGTGTATTGCATCCTCTATATGCCCGAAACCCGGATGGAGAATGACATATTGCGCACCCAGCTGATCTGCCCAGTCTAGAGAGCGTGAAATACACGCGATATTATATTCTCTGAGTTCAGGATTCGCAATGTTGACGCTGTACCTCTCAGTGGTTGCATGAATTATAAATGGTACATCTTTTTCAAGGAATGGCTCAATAGAAGTCCCAGGAATTGGATTCAGTTCAATATAAGAAAAGAGCCCCGAAATGACTAATTTTTCCGCCTCTTCAATTAAATTGGAGTTCGAGGACCAGAGTTTCAGGCCGGGAAAAAATTCATGTTGCATTTGACACGCCAAAATAAATTCTGGTTCCAAGGCATAAATGTTCTATCATAGCCGTACCAATACATCATCATGATAGCGGTGATCATCCAGGCACGCATGAACTCTTCACGCATGCCAGGAAAGACCATGCAGGAAATTGCGGGAAAACCACTTCTCTATTATTGCGTTCATCGGTGCCAGCAGGCGAAATCCGTGGATGCGGTAATTGTCGCCACAACGACCTCATTAAAAGACGACATAATTGCTGATTGGTGCCACAAAAATGAAATCAATTGCTATAGGGGAAATGAGGATGATGTTCTCGATAGGTATTACCAAACTGCCAAAAAAATTGGTGTGGATATTATTGTCAGAGTAACTTCTGACTGTCCATTTGCTGATCCGATTGTGATCGATACACTGGTTAGAGATCTCAAGGACTCGGGCGCTGATTATGTCTCAAATCGCATTCGCAAGAGGACATATCCCCACGGAATTGATGCAGAAGTTCTCCAATTTTCGGCCCTTGAAGCGGCATGGAAGAATGCGACCGAAAAGGGAGAGCGGGAGCATGTAACACCATACGTGATGAAACATCCCAACATCTTTTCCGTGCGAGAGCGCTCGCTAGAAGAGGATCTCTCAAACTACCGGCTCACTGTAGATTATCCAGAAGATTTTGAGTTGACGAGGGTTTTAATCGAAGAATATCGAGCTGACGACCTACCATGGCGCGATATTATCGAAATTGTGCGTGAAAATCCTCACATTGCGGAAATAAATAGAATAAGAAAGGATATTGTGATTTAAATAATCAAATATATTTTTGATATATGTTCGACCTGGCAATGTTTATAAGACCATTAGTTGATAATAAAGAAAGTTATTATTCATTTTTCAATGAGCTTTAAAATATTTTCATAAGAATCAGGAACTATTATTCCTAATTTTTGAAATACGGGGTGAAAGAATAAATTTTCAAAATCATTGTTGTTACACAGGATTTTACTCATTGAAATCGTAAATGTACTCTCACCATAAATCATCCTTGATGTGTAGAGTGCTGTAGATTCATCACCAATGACATATTTTGGAGGATGATTCTTTGTTGCCAAAAAAACTAATTCGCAGGGAAGTGATTGTGGAATTATTGTAACGCTCTCATTTGGATTCAGTTTGATAAAGCCCGTATTTTTTTCCCTTGGATGATATTTTATTGCACTATTTATGTTGTATCGACCTAAAGTTTTAATGATAGAAATTAAAATATTTTGAATATTTTTCAATTTTGATGGATCGATATTTTCAGAGTTTGGTAAAATAATCATACATCCTAAATTTTTTTCAAAAATCTCTGGGAAAATTTCATTAATCAAGGAATTTAAGAGTTCTTTATCAAAATTTGTGATAATGTCTTTCTCTAATCGCATAATGTTATTTTTTTCCAATTCAGGCCGAATTAATTCTGGATAAAATACTAAACACATGTCAATATATTTATAGCAGCCAAGTATTCTCGGTGTTTCATACCAGAAACCATAATTAATCTTTTCCTTAATTTTAACTAGATTTTTTTTGGGTGGGAAAACATGATTATTATACGCGGCTATACCATCTTCAATATATACATTTTTTCCTCCTTTCTTTTTGTTTATATAGGCTATAAATTCACTTTCGATATGAATATCATTGAAAATAAATAATGTAAAAGATTCAGATAGTTCTTTAATAATCATTTTACCCAATAAATCAAGATTATTTTTTATTCTATCATCAGCATTTTGAGATGAATTATAATTGCCTTCAATGATTAATATTTTTTTGAATGGATTATTTGGCCATTTCAATAGTGCCTGATGAAATTGTTTAGCATCAGAAAAATTTGAATTAATTACCATATATTTGTCGTCGTCACTATCATATCTCAATGCATGGCCACAAGAAAGAATAACATGATATGGCGTATATGCAATATACACGCTTTTCACGATGAACAACCAATTAATTCTTGTCTGTAATGTAATAAATAATAATTGATTAGTATTATCCCTGAATTTTATGAATTTATTCTAGATTATTTTATCTATTCAAATACGGAATGATGAAAGACCAATACTTATCAGATATCTCAGTAATTTTTCAAATTTATCTAATAATTTGAAGTTAATTCATAGAATTATCCCTTATATATTCATATATTTTTCATGTCCATCAGATATTTTATTTGTAAATTTTTTGCTAATCAAGAATTTAATGATTTAATTTCTGAAAATATAAATTAAGCATATATTTCATTTTATGATAAGGGTAAAGGCTCCTCATAGATTGAAGGGTTTCAATTAAACTATTGTTGCATATACCCAAATTTTCCAGGGAGATCTGGAATTTTCAAAAATACCTATGAACTCAATATTATTTTCTACCGGATTTTCGATTTCAACAGATGAGAGAATATATTTTATCTCTAATGGTTGATATGCTGATGAATTGAGATTTGGACTAATTTGCATTCCGTGCTTCATGGAATAAGATTTTATTGCAGTTTGAGATGTGAATAGGTAACATCTGCTCCCCCAATTATCAAAATAATTTTTGATCTCCATTTTTTTATTCAATTCATTTTCGATTAATGTTCGAAATTTATCCTTGTAATTCAATGGATAATTAATTTGGTAAGAACCTGCAGTATAAAAGCCGTTATATTGCGCAATGGCAGGGTGGAAACCGATACATACAATTCTATATGAATCAACTGGTTTTCCAATAGATTCTTTAACTTCTGAAAATAGTTCTACTGAGAAAAAATCGTGAAAATTCATCCTTTGATTTTGAATTAGACCGTAACCACCCGCCTGCGTATTTTCATCTCCGCAATAACAAAATAGGCATCCAATTTGTATACCAATCAGTAATATCACTATTATTTTACCATATTTATTTGCATGAAAAATAATCGCAAGAGATATTGCGTATATCAAATGCCAAAATAATGGATTGAGCCACATTAATCGGTTAAATTGAAAACCCGAAATATTGGGCATTGGCAACATGTAATAAAATCCATAGAAAAAAGATGAAATTAAAACAAATGAAACGAATACAAATAAATTCAAATTACCTTTGAACAGCTTTTTTCTATAAATAATAATTAGTGAAATAATTAATGACAAAATTATCGTTACCCATTGAAAAGAATAGGAATTAAACTGGCCAAATAAAAACAATTCTATGCCACTACTCAATGAATTTTCAATTGATGGAAAAATGATTGCAGGTACGTTGAATTCACTTCTATGCGATACAAATGAATTGTCGAAAAAAAGTGAATAAATCAACCTATACTCGACGAATAAAAACATTAAAAGCATAAAAATTATTGATTGAAGGAATACACTTTTTGATTTTTTTCTAATTGCATCGTATAACCAGACACAAATCATTAAAGCTAACAAGAAAATGTAACTGTAAACAAACCAGGAGTAAAATGGGATTAAAGCAAGAATGATCCAGTCAACAAAAGAATATTCTCCTTTTCTGAAGTTAAGAAAAGAGTAAAGTGCGAACGGTAATCCTGCTATACTTAAATAGCCAAATGGCCAGAACGGGAGCAGTGCAAAAGCAAGAGCAACCCCAATTGATATTAAATCTTCTTTGATAAAATGTCTGGATAATAGGAAATACATCCCAAAGAAGGCGATTACATGGATTAATATGAGGTTACAGAGGTATGCCAAATAGGGTTCAAAAACAAAAAAGAATATGTGGACTAGATTCCATTCTGAAGGAAAACAATTCCGAGGAATACCCCCCATGACGGACGGGACTATTGAATCAATTGCCCCGAAAAGAGCGTTTGATCTCAGTAGAATTATCTCCCATACAAAATTAGAATCCAAATTATCAATAATTGGTAGAGAAGAGCGCTCATTCATCAAAAAAAACGGTATAAAATAGAGAAATAATACAACCATTGGAATAAAAAACTTTGATTTTTGTTTTATATTAAAATTAATAAAATATTCACTCAAATTTTTCCCAAACATTTGGTTTCAAAATAGCTATGCACCTAGATCTATTATGGTTATCCATTTAATATTGATTCAAATTTGTTTCTTTTTTATTTCAATAGTCAAGGGGTAATCCCATTACAAAAAAAATTTTTCCCTCTTAAATATCAAAGATGACCCATTTTCAACATAACCAATAATTGAAAATATCGATAATTGATGAATAAAAAGCTTCTTTTCGTTTTTTTTCATTTTTTCTTCAAAATACTTGTATAATTTCCGTGGTAGAGTAATTGTTATTTTTCTAAGCATATTTTTTAGCAAAAACAATTTTCCAAAGCTGATGGTGTCAAAAATTGCAGCTGATACACCATTCCAATAAGATCTGCTCCGAAACCATTCTTTTGACAACCTTGACGCTTCGATCTGGTGGTAAACGATTGCTTTTGGGTTGTAGATAACAGCATAACCGGTCTCATTTAAACGGTGATAAAGGTCTGTTTCATCATATGACAATAAATTCGAAGGGCACCTTCCCAATGACGTATTAAAAAGGCCAATCCTATCAAATATTTCTCGCCTGAACGACATATTACAACCGAATGGTGTATCGGGAAAAATCATTTCCCTTCGTTCCTGGCTGTAATTTAATAATGACAAATAGGAATCAAGGTAATCACTATACCAATCAGGTTTTGTCCCGTGCCATATCGGCAATATTTTACCCCCTACACTGCCGATATCGTCTCTACCATAGATCTTTGCCAATTCATTTAGCCAATTTGGCTCTGCAACACCATCATCGTCAATAAAGGCAATAATTTCTCCCTTGGAATTTTTTATTCCAATATTTCTTGCCTCGGAAAGTCCTCCTTTGCCCGTTTGCTGGATTACCCTGACTGAAAATCCTCCCAAAATCTCATGTGTGTTGTCTGTTGAAGGGCCGTTTACCACAATGATCTCAAAATTATCATATTCCTGCTTTACTAAAGAGTCTAAACAATCTTGGAGAAATTTTGCCCGATTGTACGTACACACAACAACAGAAATTAAGGGACCATCAACAATCATTTTTCCACATCAGAATAATAAATTTGCATAGCATTACTCGATTGCACTTTTAGACTTCATTAATAAATTACGTTTTGTTTTCAGTTTGATTGGAGATGATTGTTTATTCCATTGTAAATACAAATCAAATCCTTAGAAATATTTTCCCAGGATAAATCTGATTTCAATTTTTTATAACCTTCATCACCCATTATTTTCCGTTTTTCATCATTTTCAAGTAAATAAATTATGGAATTTGCCAAAGAAATTTCATCCTTTGGGGGTATAACCAATCCAGTTTTACCGTTTTCAACAATTTCGGCTAAACTACCAACATCCGTACAAATCACCGGTTTTTTAAAGCTATATGCGGTGGGGATCACTCCACTCTGGGAACCCTCAATATAAGGAAGTACTACAACACTACACCGTTGGAATAATATTGCTCCCTCCTCGTAAGGAATGCGGTAATTGTATACCGTAAAGCGATTTTTATTCACCATTATTTCCTGATATTTCGTAAAATCCTCGCCTGTCCCCGCGATAATAATTTTGGCGTCGGGGATTTTTTTCGTAATGAGGGGTTCTGCCTTTATAAGATATTCAAGCCCTTTATATTTCCAAATTCGACCAAAAAACAATATGGTGTTTTTTTCTTCTCTTATAGTTGCATTAAGACGTTTATGAAAAGGTGCAACTTCATGCTCGCCTATTGGTATCGAAAATACTTTTTCAGAATTTACATGAAAATCCTCTATTATCGATTTTTTAAGATTTTGGCCATGAACAATTATCTTATCTGAAAATAATCGAGAAATAATTAATATTAAACGATAAAATATGTTTTCTTCTCCTTCATGGGGAGCAATATCATGGAATGTGGCAATTATATGATACTTTTTAAGTAAAATCAATAACGGGCAAAGAAATAGGCCTTGAACCTGAACATGCACGATATCCGGTGAAAAATCCTCAATTTCCTTTTTAATCCGTAGCCAGGAAAGAATGTTGGTTGGATGTAATATCCTTTTTGAGAAGTTGAATGATAAAAATTTCACATTTTCATTAATTTCTTCAATTTCATCTTTTGAGAGCGTGTCAGGCAAAATAAGTAGTACATCCGCATATTTGGAGAGAGCGTTAGCCATTTGAATGACATAATCGTAAAACCATACGCTAAAGCATACAATTCTCATTAGCGTCCTCAATATTTTAAACCTATAATTTTCGAAAAGATCTCATCCCATCTTTTCACAATTTCTTCCCAATCAAATCTTCTGACATATTCTCGTGCATTCTTACCAAAATTTACCCTTAAATCGTTATCTTCAATCAACAAACGTAATTTTTCCATCATTTCATCAATTGATCCAACAATAAAGCCAGTCTTCCCATCGACAACGGTCTCTGTTTGATAATTGTTAAAAGCGATAACAGGTAATCCACATGAAGCAGCCTCAAGTGTTACTTTTGGAAAACCCTCATGCACTGAGGGAAATAAGAATATATCAGCACTTTGATACTTTTCAAGCAATTCGGATGAGGACAAATGAGAATAAATTGAAACATTCAACAGGTTTTCTTCCTCGATCGTAACTCGTAAGTTTTCCTCTAGAGGGCCCTTGCCGACAATGGTAAATTTTTGCTCGGGGAATTGTTTTGCAGCCTCAAGAACCAGATTAGGACGCTTTCTCTTCTGTAATGAACCAACAAATAATACTTCAATATTAGAGTTCATTTTGTGATCTGAGGGGGAAAAAAACGATGTATCAATACCAACATAAACAACGTCTGTTTGAATATTATACTCATTTTCAGCGGTTTCAGCTACATAGTTACTGACTGACGTAACATAATCTGAATGCAATGCATTTGATTTTGCAATAATATGGTACATTTTTCTATTTGTTGGGTATGGGAGAACATTTTCAATAGAATGAATAGTATATTTTGTATCTCCAAAAAAACGCTTCAACAGGAAATAGAAATAATCGATTTCGAATGTGCGGACATAAAAGAAAATATCACTTGAATTTTTTAATAATTCAAATAATACCTGTATTGACGCAAAATACTTATTTTCTGATACTTTTATTAATTCAATGTTTTTTCTCTTCAGTATGCGGGGATCCGGTTTATTTTTATGAAACATAAAAATGTGATATTTGACTGGATCGAGTCTTAAACTGATTTCTTTGGCATTTAAATTTTGAGCAACAAAATCATTTTCATCAGCGAACGCGTGCATGATAATGGAAATTTTGCTCTTCCTATCGTGTAGATTCATCAATATCTCCAATATTGTCTCATTATTTATTGAAATTTTCCCCATTCCAGGTCGCTTTATTATTTTCTGCAATCATTCTTTCAGCCAATTCTGCAATCTGTTTGGAAGCCTGACCATCTAAATTATTCAGGTATTTTTTAATGAAAATCTCTCTATTCTTTGGTAAATCAATCTCATTGGAAAGAATATTAACAATTACATTAGATAATTCCTCTGCATTACATGCTCCAATAGCAACACCCTCTTCAATGTAGGATATCGGATCTTCACTTCCATTTACATTCAAAATAATGATTGGTTTTTCCATTGCAACTGCCTCAGTTGCAGTGGTTGAATTTTTTGTGATCATCAGATCACAGATGCTTATTAATTGAAATGTGTTGCATTTCTTGTCAGGAATAATTGTTTTAATAAAGGGGAACTCTTCCGAAGTTTTTTTATATAAATCCTGATATTTTTCAGGTTCATTCGGGTGCTGTTTTATCACCAGGCAAGCATTATTTACTTGTTTTATAGCTGAAAGTATCGTCCTGATATTCTCGAGATTTTCTTCTTCACTTAAACTGTGAGATTGCGTTGTCCATAAAATTACTTTTTCATCCTGATGTATACCGTATTCATTTTTAATATCTCCACTTGGAGATTTAGTGGTATTTTCTGAAAGGAAATCATAACGAGGCTGTCCGGTTACTACCATTGAATTTTCCGGAAAATAACTACTGTTTATTAGTAAATCACAGTAGTATGATCCAAAAACTGCGAATTTATTGGGTATTGGACAATAAGGAAAACAGACTTTGTTATCTTTAGAAATATCTGCGCCATCATACATATATCCTCGATGTGTTTTAGAAATATTCCCATGTTGGATTGCCAATGTTGGAATATTCTCTTCTATTGCAGCGATTAACAAGCAGCGCTCAGCCCATCCATATTCACTTTGAATTAATAGTAAATCGGGTTTTTCTTTCCTTAACATGGACCTGAATAACTCTATTGTTTTTAATCCGATAGGAAATAAAAACGAAAAATACATTTGTAATTCCTGAATCACCTGATAATAATTGATTTCATTCTCTTGACATAATTTTTTAAATCTCTCGTCTCTCTGGATCAACTCAAGTTGGTTTTGAAAATAATGAACCGCATCCCTTTCTTTTTTCCAAATTTCAAGGGACCAAAAAACATTATATGGTATATACTTAATATCCCAGTTTAAACATTTATCAATGAACGTTGGGATTTCTGAAAATGGATGAATATCTATGTGCCAGGTTCCAATTAATTCAAATCGATCCCTTAATTTATCTAGCACTGGTTCAAAAAACGTGTCACCTTTTTTATTCTTGCTTTCAATGAAATTCCACCAACGATCGAGCGAAATGAATAATATTTTCCCCTTATTCGGCGATATAGTTGCATTTTTCTGAAATGATGAGATTGAAATTGCGAGATATTTCATAAAAAAACTATAGAGTAAATCACAATAAATGTAAGATTTAAAAAACACTTCTCTAATTGACCAGTTCTTAGTAACTTGAGAATTTTGCTCCGATTTTTTAAAATATTCAATCTTTTTCGCAAATTCAAAATCAGCAATCCACCAGAAGGCAATGTCACGATATCTTGTCATCTGGAGTAAATTATTATTGTCAGATAATTCTGATTTTATAATGTTATTGGTTATTCTAATTGTACTTTCATCCATAAAAATCTCATATTACAATTATATATTTATTAGAAAACTTCCTTTTTAGAAATTTTCATTTGACACGGAATTACCACGCTGGAATAGTACAATCATGAGTTTCACCTTAGGTTCGTGATTTGATCTATGTGATTCTGATATTTGATGAATAATATTGATAAAAGGCTCTAAAATAAGATTAGCACCACCATCTCGTAATCCGCTCATGTACCCTCCCCCTGCGATAGTGACAGCCATCTTATCACAATACTCACCCATCATGCCAAAACAGAGAGATTTTCCTATGAATTATGTCATGATCAACACAATGATCTCCATGGAAACTCCCATCTCCAAATGAACGAGCGATACCCCCACCACTTTCATCAAGCTGACAGACGCTTTGGCCCTTTTTCAACTGCAAAAAATTTATTTTTGAGCTAATAATTTATGTAGACATCCAAGTAATGGCTTGCATGAAAATCCCTTCCTTGTAGAGACTAATAAATTTAAAAGGATGCTTAAATTAATAAAAAGTTAAATTAATAAAAGTTAAACTGTATAAAAAGAGATCTCATGAAAAAATAATTAAAATGAGATTCATATATATATAAAAATAGGATAATTATGAATAACCTGATTTATAAAGCATATAATCTGTTTTTCGAAAGTGACTCCTTCAACAATCAGATGTACGGGCACAATGTCATCATGAGAAACTATGCCCGGGTAAGATTGCCGTATATTATTCCCGGTCAATTACAGCATGGCTGGCATATTGATCATGGGATACATGGAGATCTGCGAGATATTTCTGAAAAAGTGAAATTGAAAAAATATTTTATATGGAATGGAAATAACCTCACCAATGCACACAAATATGGATTTAATAACGTTATAGCAATCGGAGCGCCGTTTATTTATTTGCCAGAAATCAAATTTGATTTTGAAACAAAATCGAACAGTGTGTTATTATTTCCCATTCATTCATGTGAAAGTGAAGGTTTTGTCGATCCAATCAATACTTTCCAAAGGTACCTAGCTGATATCAATTTTTTGCATAACGAATTCGAATCAATTACAGCATGCCTTTATTGGCGTGAATATGAGAATGAAAGTATTAGAAAACTGTTTGAAAATAATGGTATCAATGTTATTACATTAGGTCATCGAGACAATAATCCAAATTTTTTATTCGCGTTTTGCAAGCATGCATATGAGCATGAATTTATCTCATCGAATATTTTCTCGACTGCAATTTTTTATGGCCTTTATTTGAAAAGGAAAACGTTTATTTTAGGATCTGCGAAATCCGAAGAATGGAACTTCAAACAATGGGAAGGAAGGAAATTATACGATTCTGGTGTATTTGAAGACCAGTATCATGAAATATTATGGGAGCATTTCGACCAAAAATCTCATAGTTGGATTGGAAACAAAGAATTGGGGTTAGAATTTAAAAAATCTCCTGAAGATATTTGTAAATTGTTCAATTGGAACCCAATTACTTATTTCAAGCGAAATGTTCCGTATACTGGCAGAAAAATTGCAAAATTTCTAAGAAAATGAATCTTGGAAAAGGCAAGATTGCTAATAGTTAAATAATCATGACTTCTGCCGCAATATCTGCCATGATTTTTACGATATTCATCCTGATACACAATGGAGGAAAAAACGAGATACTATAGACTTCCGACGGCTGGAAGAAGGGCTTTGTGGGTGTTGCGGGATGAACGAGAATACATGAGACACCCTTGCACAGCTCGCGAAAAATCAGAACTAACGCTTGGAAATTGAACCAAAAACACGTGAGAACGTGACAAAAATCCATGAAATAAAAATATTTCCAACAAAAAACAGTAAATATACGATCATTGCTCCAATTAAGAACAATCTGCTAAGAAACTCGGGTGCTTTTTCGAGGATGATCTTATTCGCCAGGAAAAGAGTGGATAGGGCTTTTTTTATCTCGTTGTAGCTGAATGATCCTTCATTCAGGATCTTTTGGTTATTAAGAATGGCAAGCGTGGAGTGATCGATCTCACCGATATTCAGACGGGAGAAGTTGTCCCGCAGAACGGCGTAGACCGTCTCCTTCTGGCCGCGGGATTTTTCCTGCGATTTGGCCGGCATGGAGCGCCACTGGACCAGTACCTCGTCCATGCGATAGAGTTTGCCTGCCTTCGAGGCCCGGTGGTAGAAGTCGTAGTCAAGGGCCCATTTCACCCTCTCATTGTAGCCCCCGATCGATTCTGCGAACTCCTTTCGAAACATCACGGTCGAGTGGGTGAGGCAGTTTCTGAAGTTGAGGAGGTAGTAGACCGTCTCCGGGCCGAATCGCCCGCGCCAGGCGCCGATGACCTTCCCCTCTTCGTCGATCAGCTCGTTTGAGGAGCCCACGAGGTCTATCCCTGGATGGCGCTCCAGAAATGCGTGCTGCACCGCGAGGCGGTGGGGGTAGGCGATGTCGTCGGCATCCATCCTGGCGATGTATTGGCCCCGGGCGAGGGCGAGCCCGCGGTTGGAGGAGCGGGGGCAGCCCATGTTCTCCTCGTTAGTCACCACCCTCACCCTGGGATCTGTATAACTCGCCAGGATCGTAGGGCTGGAATCGGTGGAGGCATCGTCGACCACTAACAGCTCGAAATCCGAGTAGGTCTGGGCGAGGATGCTGTCGATCGCCTGCCGCAGGAACCGCTCCTCGTTGTAGACCGTCATCAAAACGGTGATTGCCGGCGGACTCACCGCTCACTCTCCGCGATCTTGAACTGGCCGAAGGAGCACCGGATCCCGACACAGGCGCAGACCAGCCCCAGGCCCACGATCACCGGGTTCATGCACTCGATCACCCAGGTGTGGAAGCTCCGGTAGAATGGCAATTTCACGATCGCAACGATGGTTTTATACAAGATAAACCCTGAAAATCCCACAATTAGGCTGATTTTTTTTAAGTTGTCCAGAGGGCTGTAAAGGGTTTGGAGGCTTGATTGACCAACCATGAACCGCCGTTTGAAAAAATAGTGCAGGTTCATCTTGTCAGCAGGCACGAGGTGGTAGACCTTCAGGTCGGGTGAATAATAGAACATTTCTTTTTCATTATACTCATCCCATATCTTATTGAAGAGTCTTGTCTCCTCGCCAAGATTGAGCGTTTCCCCTTTCACTCCAAGATTAATGTCGAACCCCCCTAATCGCTCAAGAACCGCCTTGGAAAAGACCATGTTCGAACCGGAAAAAAATTCGCCCTTTTTCAGGTAGCGCGGTGCATCGCCCCAGCTTCGTATCTCATACTCGTCGAGAAACCAATCCGGTTTTTCGGAGAGATAAAATGGATATATCGGCCCGCCAATGCCGATGGGCCTTGGATTCAACTCCTGGAGCATCATATAAATCCCTGTTATCCAGTCTGGGTCTGCACGGGCATCATCATCGATATATGCGACATATTCGCCTTTTGCCTCCCTGAATCCCCGATTTCTTGCATGAGACAAACCCTGGTTGGGTTCAAAGATATAACGTAAATTCTCAGCATTTCTGAATTGATTCACAATTTCTTTTGTATTATCGGTAGAATTATTATCAACAACAATTATCTCAAAAATTTCTTTATCCGCCGTTTGATGCATCAAACTCTCAATAGACCCAGATAATATATTCGATCGATTGTATGTGCATATTATCACTGAAATTTGAACATTATTCATGCAAACACCCGTTTGTTGTCAATAATTATTTTTGATGAATTACGATACAATCTCCATCATATCAGTAACGCATTAAATATTCATAGACACAACCATATTAATCACGTCTTTTCGAATATACTCACATACTGGTTCTCATAAATTAATACAAAACGATCTGATGTTAATAGATTTTTTAGGATATCATGGTTTATTTGTGTCTTATGAAGATATAGGTGTGTGAAATCTAAGTCATTCTCTTCTGAAATAGAAAATAAATCCCTTTGAGTCTTAATTTGGCAGATTTCCTCGTCAATTTCCCACAATTGAGGGAATTCTCCCGTCCACTCGCTTCCAAAATGTACATTCAGTGTGGTTCTCTTCGATATTGCTGGAAACCAATCACCATACATCCAACCTTCTTCTTTTGTAGTGTAGATAATGTCTTTCGCGATGAAAACGGAATCATCAGGAGTATTTTCTGCTACCCATTTCATGGCAACGAAATCCAGTTGTTCCTTTTGAATACGAGACAGCGATTCATTTGAATTACCCCCCGAATTATAAGAATCAATTGTTTCCTGTGCGATAGGATGCAAAATAAGCATTGAAAGCAGAATAAAACTGACAACAATATTTGCATGCGTTTTATCCAGTCCAATTTTTGCATCGTATATCAAATTTGGAATAATAAATTTAAATAGACAGATTGTTATCAAGAAAATGGCAGGGATAAACAAATAATAGTACGATTCAGGAGCAAATAACCACCCCAAAAACCAGAATGGATAGAGTAATTGCTTTTGAAGTAGGCAATACCCAGTTCCGATTAGAATTACCAAAAACCAAGGATGGAAAAATGGGCTGAAATTATTAAGTATAAAAAATTTCGCTACATTCTTTATTAAAAACCATGATACTGATGTTCCCTGTTTATGCAGATAACCCAATAATATTGGCTCAAAACCATGATTAACGTACACATTTAAAATCCAAAATAAACTTATTGAGAATGCTATTAATAATGATAGTCCAATAATCTTGTATTTAAATTTTATTTTGTGGTAATGCAACGCATAGTCAATTATGCAGAATACAATAAGAAGCAAGCTTGCTGCAGGACTTGTAATAATGGTCAGTCCAAGAATTACTCCAAAAACTAAATAGTCAATTAATTTTTGACTTTTTCTTGCTCTTATATGGAATAAAATACCTAAAAGGAGTAATGTCAGACCTGCCACATGGATTAATTCGGATCCAGATGTAAAGGATTTTGGATAAATTACAATAGGTGAAATTGAAAATAATAAAGAAGCAAAATACGTCAATTTTTTGTCATCCTTAAATAATTCTTTTGATAACAGAAAAAACACGAATATATTGATTATACTAATGATTGTTGGCGAGAAATTAATTAAAATAAGAGGATCGATACCAAAAAATACCGATATAGCTGCTAAAAAATAAAAGCAAAGTGGAGGATAAACAAAAGGAAGACCATCGACAGTAAAGTGAGGAATAAAAGATGGATAGTCAAATTGGTTCGCGATAATTGTTTGAATAAATAAATAATAAAGACCGCCACCATTGTAAGGGATTGTCGTTGAAAAATTGAGCGACATCAATCCACGAATTCGAATAATACTCCCTATAGCACAAATAAGAGCAACAGAAATCACATCTAGATATTTTTCAATACGTGTTGATTGGTATCGTGCAGTCAGTTTTAAAGAAAAACTCTCAATTGAGTCGATTATTGATTTTTTATCCATAATTTCCCTCGATTATATTGCATCATCTCACGAATGTATCCAAGTTTTTTTAAGCAATAGCCAACAGAAGCAGCATTTTTGCCAAGAGATTTGATCTCATCTTCACCATATTTTTCGATTAAATCGAGATGTATATATATGAAGAACGGCATATTTGGGGGAAATTTTGTTCTTTTAAATATAAATTTACGTATTCTAAAAGCGTCCTACTCATTGTAGAATTCTTAGAATAAAATCAATAAAAAAATTGTTAAATAATCCCCATCTCGGAAAGCCGGTTGGGCAGATACTCCTTCGTCACGAAATCGAGGCCGCGGCTGGCGAAGGCCTGCTGTTCTGACTTGAGCTTCATCTGCAGCTGTAAATTGATCTGCTTCTTCCAGTACTCGGTGTCGAAGC
>NZ_JARVGN010000400.1 GCF_029762515.1 Methanocalculus sp.
TGGGGGGTGAGGGTGTTGATCTCATCGATGAAGAGGACACCTTTGTGTGAGCGGTGGATGGCACCTGCCTCCACACGGTCATGCGAGGGGGTTTCCAGTCCGCCTGACTGGAAAGGATCGTGCCTGACATCGCCGAGGAGAGCACCTGCATGTGAGCCGGTTCCGTCTATAAAGGGAGCCTTTGAATCCGGGGATGTCGATACGAGAAGTTTTGGAACCATCACATCATCCCGCGGCATCATCGTCCTGAATGCGAGGAAGATGAAGGCAACAGCGATGATGCCCATCAGGAGCATCCCGGAGATGAGGGCATATCCGATGATACCAAAGACGAGCATCAGCATCAGCATATTCCGCATCTGGGCCCTTTTCCGTGACTCCATCTTATGGGCGGCAACGATCTCCTTGCCCCTGCCTGCCGGAACGGTCCTGACAAGCGGATTATTATTATCATCCGAGTTTGGATAGACAAGGATGTCCTGCATCTCCTCTTTGGGAAGGAGTTCGGTCATCGCCTTGGCGAGCATCGATTTCCCGGTACCCGGCGTCCCGATCATCATCACGTGCCGACGCTGGATTGCAGCTTTTTTAATTACCTCGACGGCATGCTCCTGGCCGATCACCTGGTCAATGAGGCCTGGCGGCACCTCAATGTCGGCGGTTGTTGCTATCTCGATATCTCCAAAGAGAAGTTCTTCGTTGAAATCTTCTTCTGAAAGCACCACAGTCTCTGTCTCTGTCCCCATTCTGAGATATACCTCACACAAATGTTGAATGCTTATATATCGGAGACCGATAGTTTAAGTAGTTTCAGTACCGGGAGATACAAGCAATGAAGGTCATATATACGGATAAAAGCCAGATTATCGCTTCAAGAGTGGCAGAAAACATTGGGGCACCCCTGGGGGAGGTAAAATTGTCCCGGTTTCCTGATAATGAGTTATATATCCGGGCAGCGGACCTTGATGACAGAACGGTGATTGTATCTTCCCTCCCCGATGCAGAATCCATTGTCGAGCTATTGCTCCTAATCGATGCCTGCGAAGGATCAGAGGTCGCCCTTGTGATCCCGTACATGGCATATGCACGGCAGGATAAGCGGTTCAATGCAGGGGAGCCGATCAGCATTCGTGCAATCGCAGCAGCACTCAGCAGAGGGGTTGAAAGGATCATCACGGTGAATATCCACGAACCGGAGGTGCTGAAGTACTTCAGCGTCCCTGCTGAAAATATCTCGATAGCACCTGCAATCGGGGAGTATCTGGCAGGGACCGGGATTGAAGATCCCCTGATACTCGCCCCGGACGATGGTGCATGGGCATTTGCGAAAGGAGTGGCCGCAGCCCAAGGCTGGGATTGCAATTATCTCAACAAGACGAGGCATTCAGGATTTGAGGTCTCGATCGAGGAGAAAGAGGTAGGGGTTCTTGGGAGGAATGTCATCATCGTTGACGACATCATCTCAACTGGAGGAACACTTGCGACTGCTGCAAAGATGCTTGCGGCTGAGGGGGCAGAGAGCATCTCTGCCGCCTGCGTCCACGGTGTCTTCTCAGGGGGAGGGTATGCCCGCCTGATGGCAGCCGGATTCAGGTGTGTTGCATCGAGCGATACGATTGAGCGGGGCTGTTCCCTCATCTCCGCAGCTCCGGCAATTGCAGAGGCGCTCAGGAGATGATCAGAATTGACGGCGGCATCCTTGAAGGGGGAGGCCAGATCGTCAGGACTGCTGTTGCCCTTGCTGCTGTCTCGGGAGAGGCAGTAGCAATTCTGAATATCCGGAAGAACCGATCTGTTCCCGGCCTCGCCGCCCAGCATGTCGCTGCGATAAAGGCGGCGGCTGCGATATCAGATGCCACAACCAGCGGGGTTTTTGTTGGATCCGGTGAGATCACCTTCCTTCCCGGAAGACCGGAGAGGAAGGATATTACTATTGATATCGGGACAGCCGGGAGTATTCCGCTTGTCCTTTCAACATGGCTTCCCCTTGCTCTCCGAACCGGAGGCAGCATCA
>NZ_JARVGN010000401.1 GCF_029762515.1 Methanocalculus sp.
GGTTCAGCCCGGTCTGTCCGCCAAGGCCACTTAATATCCCATCCGGCTTCTCTTTCTCGATGATCTTTGCAATTATATCGGCTTTCAGTGGTTCGACATAGACAACATCGGCCGTCTCCGGATCGGTCATAATGGTAGCTGGGTTTGAATTTACAAGGACAACAGAGATCCCCTCTTCCCTGAGCGCCCGGCAGGCCTGTGTTCCAGAAAAATCGAACTCGGCTGCCTGCCCGATCTGGATTGGACCTGATCCAATCAGCAGCACTTTCTTTATGTGTGATAATTTAGGCATCCGGAATGCTCCTGTAGATCATATCAAAGATTGGTTCTTCCGTATCATGCGGTCCACCGTGGGCTTCAGGATGGAACTGGACACAGGAGATATTTAAGTAACGATCAACGAATCCTTCGAGGGTGTTGTCGTTCACATTTGTATAGCTCACCTGGCATCCTTCCGGAAGCGACTCCGCATCAACGACATACCCATGATTCTGAGTTGTTATGGATATCGTTCCATCACTGCACCGTACAGGCTGGTTTGATCCCCTGTGTCCGAATTTCAGCTTGTGGGTGTCTCCACCAAGAGCAAGTGCCAGGATCTGGTTACCCATGCAGATACCAAATATCGGGATCTCGCCGATGTATCGTTTGACGGTATCGATTGCATGTGTTGCACGTTTTGGATCGCCGGGTCCATTGCTGACGAAGAGTGCCTGCGGTCTGCAGGCATCTATCTCGTCTTTTGTTGCTGTGTAGGGGAAGACATATACATCCGCATCCCGCTTTTGCAGGCTGATGACGATATTCTTCTTCACCCCAAGATCAAGGACAGCGATCCGTTTTCCTTTGCCCCGTACATGATAGGGATCGGTGCAGGTGACTGACTGTATCAGATCAATATCTGAGATCTGCGGCGCCTTTCGTGCTATCTCAACTGCATACTCTCCATTATCATCCCCGACAATCAGTGCTGATCTGAGTGTGCCATGGAGCCGGGTATTTATTGTAAGCATTCGTGTGTCGATTCCTGATAGTCCATGCAGTCCCTGATCCTCAAAAAAAGTGATTAACGAAGGATTGTGTTTTGGGAATTTGCACACCTCATGAGTGATACATCCCCGTGCATGGATGAGAGGGTTCTGAAAATTTGCAAAATCTACACCATAATTGCCGATGAGCGGATAGGTAAACATGAGTAGCTGTCCCGCGTAGCTGGGATCAGTCAGCGCCTCCATATATCCTGCCATCTGTGTGGTGAAGACCAGTTCTCCGGTGCTTTCTCCTTCAGCACCAAAACCCTCTCCTACAAAAAAGTTTCCGTCTTCAAGCCCCAAAACCGCCTTCATGAATGACCATAATCATTCTGTTTCCATCTCATATTAACAGTGGGGGCAGATTGGTACTATACAATGGGGTTTTGGTTTGATCTGTGTTATCCTTCCTTGAAAAATAACCCGTTTGCCTGTTTTTGTATTGAATTATCGATTTTTTGTATGCGCGATGGAAAAAGGTGGATTATCGGGAGAGGATCGCCATGATGATCTTCCCGTATGCCGGCCGTGTGATGACGACTCCAATTAAGACGCCAAGGATGGTGATGATTGCAAATCCACGAAGTGATGAGAGATCCATCACGGCTAGCGGGAGCATCGCGATGATCATCGTGGAGGCGGCAACTATGATGATGCCAAGCGCCCGTGCGAGCCGTTTGAGATAGACATTTGGTGAGGGCACCTTTCCTTCGTGAAGTACTTCGTCGGTGATGACGACGAGCTGATCGATGCTTGTTCCAAGAACTGCAATAAGACCGGCAATAGCTGCGAGATCGAGCTGGGTAAAGTACCGTGCAATTCCAAGGAGGATAATGATCTCCGAGGTGTTGATCAGGAGCATCGGAATGACAATGCTTGGTTCACGGTACCGGTAATAGACGACCAGTCCCACAGTAAGGAGTGCGATGATACCGGCGATGATACTCATTATCTTGAAGTGTTCTCCAAGAGCG
>NZ_JARVGN010000402.1 GCF_029762515.1 Methanocalculus sp.
GGTGATCCCCGCGTGGGACCCGGTGCAGGCGGCGGCTGTGCTGCTGGGCATCGCCGGGGCGGTGCTCGTGGCCGGGCGGTCGGCGAGGATGCGGGGCGCAGGATTCGGATGCTGGATCGTCGGCAACCTCCTGTGGGTGGGGGAGGGGATTCTGGTGCAGAACGGGTATCTGGTGGTGATGTTCACCTTCTATTGTGTGATGGCGGTGGTGGGGTTCAGGAACAGCTGGGGCTGATTGCCTAAAAAGATTAGAAATTTAGTTATTTTTTCTTCCGCGTCATTTTTTAAGTCGGTGTCTCCTCTTCAACCACGCCGGTATAGTAGAGGATTATGCTTTCCTCGACCTGATTGCCTTCTGGATCGAGTGCAGTTATCGCAATGGTGACCTGCTGCTCTCCCTCAATGGTATGGAAATACTCTTCAAACCCCCAGGTATCACCGGGCTTGAGGATATACGGTCCATCAAAACCATCGGGTGAGCTTGATGCCCGGAATGAATCCGAGCTGAGCTGAACATCGGCATAGGGCACTGTCCCGGTGTTTGTGACCATGAATACAGCACCGACAGATGAACCCACGACAATATTCGGCCCCGGCGGCACCTCCGAAGGCACACCCCCGGATCCTGATAAATCGGCATGAATTTCGATGGACCCTTCGGAATCAGCATCGCTCTCCTGAATTCGCCCGTAGTAATATGCGACATCAGACGCGTTTACAATGTTACCATCGGGATCTTCTGCAGTGACATTGACGATATCCTCATATTGCTCTTCTTCAATCTGTTCCTCTATAATTAAGGTCCAATATTCGCCCGGTTCGAGGATGCCGTTCTGTTCTCTTCCCTCTCTCGTCCCTGAGAATGTGGGGTCCGGGGGCGTGTCCTCTCTAAAGCCGGTGAGCGTTCCATGGAGGTTATCTGAGACCTGCACATTTGTCAGCGGGACGTCTCCTGGATTCGTGATACGGATAAAGATCTCGGACCAGAGGAATATTCCGGCAATCTCAATTCCAGGAGATTCATCCGCATCCCAACCATTCACAGATTTCTCGATGGCGATCATGGCCTTACCATCAGGGGGTTGGGATTCAACTGTATCTGTTTCAGCCACGATAACCTGTCCCCTTATCCTGGGGAAGAGGGTGCAGATGTAGCTGTAGGTCCCCTCTTCATTGAAAGTGAAGCTGAATTCCTCGCCCGGAGCGATCACTCCTGAATCGAAGAGCGGCGAAGTGCTGGTCATCGTATGATCAACATTGTCCTCATTGGTCCATACCACCGTCCCGCCAGGAACCACCTCAACTATTTTTGGTAATAATCTGAGATCCTGAATCACGACGGTCGCGTTCTCTTGGGGTCGCGCCGATACGGCGAAGCATATCAGCCCCACCATGATGAGAAGCGCAACGCAAAGAGCAAATGGTCGCGTATTCATGTTCTTTACCTCTTTATAACGCGAGGGAGCGAGTCACCTGAAGAATGTGCTGTGCCAGCAGCTGGCGGATATCCCTGAATGGATGGTGAATTCTGGTGCGGACGCGCCCAGATTCCGATGCAGTTTTCCCCCCACTACATATGCAGGGCGTGTCCGCAAATCGTGCTCCACATCAATATTTGATTTTTTATAAAAACCCTTTCGTGGGGTCCCGGGACGGTACGGGTATCTGGTGGTGAGGTTCCCCTTCTACTGGGCGATGGCGGTGGTGGGGTTCAGGAATATGTGGGAGTCAAACGTGGAAGCGAAAGGGGTCTTCACCGAAGGTAGCAGTACGATGGATAGTTGGGTTGTTGGATCTGTGTTGGATAACGGAAATCAAATATCCAATCCCTTTTTGAAAAATAAACCCCAATTCGTGGATTAAGTCTGTTAGAATAGTATCGTTGTTGGATACATCTTGGCGTTTTTTCAAAGACTGCCAATTTATCTGACCCGGAGATCCTCACGCATCGCGTACTTTCTCACCAGATCCGGGTTGTGAATCCAGCAGATCTTTCCC
>NZ_JARVGN010000403.1 GCF_029762515.1 Methanocalculus sp.
CCTCGTTGCAATCTGCCCGTACTGCAACCCTCCACCGGCACCCGAGAAGAAGACCGATGTCCCGAGCCCTTCCGCAAAGACAATGTTTCGTGCGACTGCGGTGAGGTCGATCTGATCGCAGTGCGCCTTATGCACCGGGAATTCATCACTGCTCTCCAGTGTGATCGCATTCCCGCACGCCGGGCAGGTGCCCTGCCATTGATCTTCCTTACCGATGGCGAGACCGATCTTTCCGCCGCAGGGACAGCGATACCAGAGAGGTATGTGATCATTACGGATCGGGGAAATATTCAGGCTTTTTTCGGTAATGACGGCATTATAATACTTGAAATACGCCTCCCGGTGCTCGAGGAGCATCCCGATCTCGTCAGCAAATATCCCCTTCCGCTGGAGATCGGAATAGCGGAAGAACCGGACATCAAGATCGAAAATCTCTGCCGAGATCTTCGCGAAGAAAAAAGCGTTGGCGTCCGAAAAGTTACACGCCCTCTCGTAGCTTTGCCAGAGCATCTCGAAAATCGTATCAATCCGTCTCTCTGTCTCTATTAAGTCCACGCGTGCCTGCTTTGCACTGCTGAGATAATGCCCAGCTATCTTGCCCATCTCGGCCTGCCATTCGTCAATATCCGGCTTTGGGACCTCATTAAAACACCGCCATCGGTCCTTCTCCCGGATGCCAAACCCGATCTTTTCATTTCCGCCCTTCTTGAATGCTGGAATATGGTTCGCAGTGAGCAGCGAGGCTGTGCTCAAGTTCTGATCGGCAAACCCGAAAAATGCCACCGCAGCGTGCCCTTGCTCGATCATATACTTTGTTATCCGATCGAGAAGGAACGCCTTCTTCCAGACGCCGGGATAGGGGAGGAAGTTCGGCTGGTGGCCTGATTCAAGCACGATCGTTTCCTCGCTGATATGCTCCGCATTCCGCTGCAGAACACCCGCATCCCGGCAGAAATCACCGGACAAACAGAGTAGATTCGTGACATTCTCCTGCTGCCGCCCCTCCAGATACCGGTTTCCGACAATTCGGGAAATGAACTCATCGCTCTTCATGGTTATCGCTTGCAGGCATGATGAAGCGCAACACCTTTCGCTGTTGTCCGACAAGAGTCAATCGTAATTGTGCTGCTCGTGCAATGAAAAGATTCCGGTATACCATTGCCTTTTTCCCGAATTCCTTGTCTGCAGCCCATTTCGGAAACACGGTCTCAATTTTCCAGATGGCTGCTGCAAGACCGGTAAGCACGATAAGTGATAATGCGATGTTAATTGGGGTTGTATCAATACCAAGTACCAAATCGATGAAAAGGACTGTGAGGATTGTCGCGCTCAGGCTAAGGGTAAGGGATATCGCCATCCGTCCCATAAGAGTAAGTTCGTCTCTTCTCGGGTACAATGCCCAACAGAGAGCATAGCCTGGAATAAAAAGAACGAGAACGAACCCAGCAACTGCCTGAAGTACTCCAAGAATGGCAACAGCGGTATCCATTATTTCAACATTAAATAATTTATTTCTTAATACTAATAGAGTTTTCCAAAATTGGCGGATGAACGTGGATTTCCAAAACCCATGTGCACTCTAGGATACTGCTGATGCACGTGCATCTGTGGGCATCTCAAGGAGCTGACCCTGGTACCCGCGAATTTTTTCTCTTTTACTTACGATGCATGGTCAGAATCTCGATTCTCTGTGAAGAAATCGAAATCCACCAATTCTTTTTTGTAATAAGCATGAAGATTAGTGATCAATATCACAGTAGGGATCCATCACAGGCTTCCGTAGGGCTGTGTGGTAATCAAAGAATCGAAATTTGTCAGTCGAAATCTGTCGGAAATAGGGATCCTCCTCGTAAGCAGTGACTATAGGGTATTAGTGAGTTTTATGAAGCCGGAGTGAAAATAGATCATGTCAATGCAAGACGTCGTTTTACGTCGAAAACAGGGTAAAATTTTAAACTACGGAAGTAAAGCTTATTACACAGATAGATGATGGAGAAT
>NZ_JARVGN010000404.1 GCF_029762515.1 Methanocalculus sp.
TCAAAGCCCGGACCCGGATTATCCCTTAGTAAAACCACACAGCCGAACGGGTGATCCAGTGTGGCTGAGAGAGTGACCGGGATGATCCCATATTGCCGGACAATGCGAATATCACAGCTCCGTTCTATCTGAAGGGAGGCTATAATCCGGTTTTCAGCAGAAAGGAAGAGGACGGCACGGCTGAAGAGCAGAAGGATAAGGGCAGCACCTGCCACCACTGCCGGCATACTGCCCATAGCGCCGCCACCCAGGATCGTCAGGATGCCGGCTGCCAGAATGGCACGGGAGAGGGGTGTCAGCAGCACCTCACGGCACCTCAACCGATCCGATGATCCCCCTTATAACCGCGTCCAGTGTGATACCGGCGATCTCAGCCTCTCTCCTGAGGATCAGCCGGTGATGGAGCACATTGAATGCAATCTCCCTGACATCATCCGGGGTAACGAAAGTTCTACCTTTCAGTGCAGCTACCACCTTGCTTCCCCTATAGAAAGCTATTGATGCACGGGTGCTCGCCCCAAGACCGATATCCCCGTTCTGCCGAGTGGCAATGACGAGATCCCGGATATATCGTGATACACGCTCCTCAATATGAACCGATTCGATCTCTTGCCTGAGTCTGACGATATCAGCATCATGGGTGAGCTTATCAAGACCTGCAGAATAGGTATCCCAGTTCAATCTCCCGGAGTCAAGACGCCGGAGGACCTCCAGTTCATCGTCAGAATTGAGATACTCGGAGATGAAACTATACATAAACCGGTCTTTCTGGGCCTCGATAAGCGGAAACGTCCCTTCAAACTCGTACGGGTTCTGGGTAGCCATTACAAAGAACGGGCTTGGGAGCGGATGCGTTTCCCCTTCTATCGTCACCTGCCGCTCGCTCATCACCTCGATAAATGCACTCTGCGTCCTGGGGTTCAGGCGGTTCAGCTCATCGATCAGGAGGATATTTGAAAAGATCGGCCCTTTCCGGAGTACAAACTCACCTGTCGCCTGATCATAGACCCGTATTCCCAGGATATCGGCAGGCTGCGTATCGACGGCACACTGGACACGGGAGAAGGTGTACCCGAGTATCTTTGCAAACGCCTTCGCGATCGTTGTTTTCGCAGTACCCGGGACACCCTGGATCAGGATATGCCCTTCAGAAAGAAGAGCGATTGCCATCAGCTCGATGAGCTGATCTTTGCCGACGAGATATTGATTAATATGTGATCTGATCTCCTCGTATCTCCGGGAAACATCTGATAGATCTGTTTCTTCTGACATCATGCACCCTGGAATATCTCTTTTCGGAATCCAACCACAACAACAACCATCAGGAGAAGTATGGCAATAATCGTACTTATCGGTGCGGATTTAATCTTATGGATGAAATATGCAGGACCTTCGGCATCTGCGGGGCGGCCGTATGTCGCATCCACCACCACTGAACCATCAGGTTGCAGCAGGTTCCCAAGGAGCCGGGGGTTATCATGGAGCCGCCTCACCTCCTGCATGGTAGTAGCAAAGAGGCTTGCATCTGCAATCAGGATCACTTCCCCCGATCCCACCTGCTCGGTTGCGATCAAAGTATACCTGCCGAGGGCCATCCCGCTCCCCGGCCGCCCTGATCCGGTTGTATCAACCCAGGAGAGGATCGAGGTTCTGACGAGGGGATCACCGCCGGTGATATATGACGGCCGGTTGAAGGCGAGGGTTTTGACCCCTGCAAAGAGGCTGTGGTTTCCGGCAACCTCAGCAATAACCGTCCTGGTCGAGGCAAACTCCATATCAATGCTGGAGACATTGCCTGGCTGGATCCTCATGCCGGATCCCAATCCTCTCAGGAGTTCGTTTCCATTCCCCTCCTCGCATGCGATGATGACGGTTCCCCCCCGATTTAACACCTGCTCTGCAATACCGATTGCGCCCGCGTCACTTGGGGCGATGATGATGTAGCGATCGATTTCCTCAGGCAGATCAGTTCCGGGAGTATGCAGATCCGCACCCAT
>NZ_JARVGN010000405.1 GCF_029762515.1 Methanocalculus sp.
GCCATGTCGATACCTGGAACAATCGCGGTGCGGCACTGAGCAATCTCGGGCGGCACGAAGAGGCCCTCAGATCCTATGATATGGCACTCCAGATCGAGCCGGGACATTGCATCGCATGGATTAACCGGGGGAGTGCCCTTGAGGGGCTCGGCAGGTACGAAGAGGCGATTCTGTCATATGACCGGGCACTCACGATAAATCCGAAGCATGCTGGTGCATGGAATGACCGGGGATTGGTCCAGAGCACCCTTGGGCGATATGAAGAGGCCCTTGAAGCCTTTGAAAATGCAGTCCGGCATGATGACGGCCTTGCCCCGGCATGGACCAGCCGGGGCCGTGCCCTCCATGCCCTCGGCCGGTATGAGGAGGCGATTCTGTCATATGACCGGGCAGCGAAGATCGAGCCCCGTTATGTGGATGCATGGGCACTGCGGGGGTCTTCACTCAACTCCCTTGGCAGATATGCTGATTCAATCGAATCATGCGATCAGGCGATAGCAATATACCCGGATTTCTGCATTCCATGGTACATCCGGGGTGCTGCCCTCGATGCCCTCGGAAGGCATGCAGAAGCAATAGAAGCATGGGAAAAGGTGCTCGGCTTTGTTGCAGAAACCCGGTTCCAATGGTACTACCGGGGGCTGGCACTCACGAGGCTCGGCAGAAGCGAAGAGGCGGAAGAGGCTTTTTTGGAGGCACGTGCCGCTGCCAGGCTCTGTATCCTCGATCCCTCTGATGAGGAGATAGGGGAGGCAGGGAATAAATAATCGGACAGGGGGAGCGCTAAACGAGGCATCTTCCGTCCTATAACCCTCAATACTGACAGTATACCGGGCTTCGATTACCTGTCTCAATAACGTGGATGATCATCACCGCATTTGTAATAGTGAGGATGACCCGGTAGTCCCCCACCCGTAGAGAATAAAAAGACGGCTCGCTGCTCCCTTTGAGCTTTTTTACATGGATTTTTGGATTCGTTTCACCGGCAAGCGTGCTTAGCTCCCGGCATATTGCCTTTCCAACAGGTACCGGGAGCCAGATAAGATCTTTTTTTGCAACGGCTGAGATCAACACTTTATACGCCATTCAATCAGTCATCCAGAAGACCAAGTTCGCTTGCAACAGCTTCAAGAGATTGAACTCTACCAGCTTTGATATCGGCAAGCGACTCCTCTATTGCCCGGATCGTTTCATCACTGAGAGGTTCATCGTCGATCGCAACCTCGATTAGTCGTTCGATAACATCTTCAAACGGTTCCTTCGGGTGCACCTTCAACGATGCCAGCCGGTCCCGGAGATCAGTGCTGATCCGGATGGTTGTGATAGCGGGCATATTGAGATATATGAGAATATATCATCATATATCTTTGCATATCTGAATATGCAATCATTCAGATGAGAAGAGAGGATCTTATGCAGGGCGAGGATTGGCAATCACAGGAGCAATCCGCTACAAATACCTTTTTGGAGTGATATCCTGAAGATATGATTCGACCCTCGTATAGACCTCACTCGAAAGCGCATCACGGGAAAACGTCATTCTCCTCGCATGGAACGAGGGCTTGGCACTCCATATCTCCTCCCAGGCGATCTCGATCCCGGATTGGATTGCGGGAACAGAATAGTCGATCGGCGCCCATACATATGGTGCAGGAATGATTATTTCCCGCTTTGTTGCCCTGTCGATACAGAGATCGTGGGGGCAATCAATCCATATGATTGCTACAGGCATCTTTGAGCTGAGAAGTGCATCGCGGACCAGGCAGGCATACGAACCCATCCCTGAGAACTCAAGGATTGCCGGGGATGGATCAGAACATGCCTTCAGGAAATAACGCCATGCCGTCTCTTCACCATCAATTGTGCCATCAGAATACCCAATCCGGCAGTCATCAATGGATGTATACGGATGACCGATCTCGTGTGAGAGAGCTCGTGCAAGTGTTGTCTTCCCGGCACCAAGTGTTCCGATGATGAGAATCTTC
>NZ_JARVGN010000406.1 GCF_029762515.1 Methanocalculus sp.
GATGCATGCAACGAGGCCGGTAAAAACCCGGCCCTCATCCTCCACCTGGTACACCGAGTAGCTCTCTGCAGAATCCTGCCTGAGGAGGCCCTCTGCCTGCATCTCATCAAAGACCGCGCGGGCACGGGCATAGACCGTATCATCATAGGGATTGAGATCCGGGAGTTCTGCATCGGATCGGATCACCCTGAGAAAACTCAGGTTATTTTCTGATATACATGCCGCCGCCTCGTCCCTGCTGACAACATCGTAGGGAACGGATGCAATAGCGGCAGACTCCTCCGCTGCCGGACGGAGGGCTCTGAACGGATAGATGGAAACCATGGAAAACTCCACGTAGGTGTAGGTGCTATACTCTATTGAAAGATGGTGACTGCAGGTTTTCATCCGGAACATGGGATCACTTTTTTGATCCGGAGGGCAAACCCTGGCGACATCCCCGCGATCGTCCCCCTTGAAGTGATGGCGTTCACTGATCCCTGGGGAGAGAGCGGTATTCGTGAAGCCATGGAGCTGTACCTCTCCTCATTCTTTGTGGCAGTTGCTCACGGGAAGATCATCGGCTTCTGCGGTGGTGGCATCGAGGATACCGGCGATGTGATCTATGGGCATCTCTGCACCCTCGCTGTGGCAGACGAGTACCGCCACAAGGGGGTTGGCCGGGAACTGCTCCGCTGGATCGAGGATGACCTCCGCCAGAAAGGAGCCGCAGCCATCCAGCTCGAGGTGAGGATCTCAAACCACAGTGCGATCACCTTCTACAAAAGGCTCGGATACCAGGAGATCTTCTGCTATGACAGCTATTACAAGGATGGCGAAGACGGCCTCGTCATGATGAGATGGTTCTCCACATAAATTGTCAGGATGCATCCTTATTATCTCCCGGAGAAGAGATCCTACTTGTTATGTTCTCACGCCGGATCTTTGAGACCGATTTTGCAGAAGCGCTTGACGAGGAGCTGAAGAGGAGGGATATGACGATCCGGGAACTCTCGGAGAAGACCGGCATACCCCCCGCAACACTCTATAAGATCGCTTCAGGGGAGCGGGATCCCCGGCTCTCAACAGTACGGCGGATCGTTGCCGCCCTTGAGCCGCATGAAGGGACATTCATCGCCGTTGTTGCGGCAAAGTTCCTCCTTGACGAGATCGAGGGAGCACGGGTATCAATCGGAGGAAAAGAGGTGATCCTGAAAGGATATGCCGCAAATTCGATAGACGAGTGCATGATGGCAGCGGTCGAAGCAAAGAAGGATGGGGCCTCAGGGATCATCTGTGCCCCGATCATCGCCTCCATCATCGAGAAGATCGTCGATATCCCCGTCGCTATTCTGAAACCGCATCCCGATACCGTCATCGATGCTGCGAACATCATTGCCCGGCGGATCGAGAGGATCGGTGGCGGGCAATTCCGGACCTGATCTCCCGCACGGCTTCTCCCACAAAGAGAGCGGGATCATCCGGGTTCCTCTCGATCGCCCCTGAGATCACCGATCCGGCAATCACGGCATCTGCTCCGGCTGCTGCTGCTTCATGGGCGGTTTCTGCCGATCCGATCCCAAACCCGACTGCAACCGGCAGCACGGTACTCTTCTTCACCTCCAAGACCCGATCCCCCAGATCATCCGGAAGATGCTGCCGTGTTCCGGTGACACCGGGTGCCGAGACGAGATAGAGGAAACCCCGCCCGATCTTTCCGATCATAGCTCTCCGTTCCGGCGGTGTGTTCGGTGCGATGATGAAGATCGGATCGATCTTCTTCTGGGAGATGAGCAGACCTCCTTCCTCAGGCGGCATATCCACAATGAGTATCCCGTCTGCTCCCGCAGCCGCGGCATCAGAGAGGAATTTTGCCTCTCCCCTGACAATTGCCGGGTTTGCATAGGTCATCAGGCAGATCGGGATATCGCTCTTTCTCCTGATTGCACCGATAAGAGAGAAGACACCTTCGATGCCAATCCCACCCCTGATAGCCCGT
>NZ_JARVGN010000407.1 GCF_029762515.1 Methanocalculus sp.
ACCGGCAGCAGGCGGGCGTTGCTGCCCTTGATCTCGACAAGGCCGGGCATCTGGTCGAGGTGAGCCCCGAGCCCCTGGGCAATCTTGCGGGCGGTATCGTACTCAAGCCCGAATGCGGTGCTCTTTGCGGCCTCCTCGCCATTGCCGTTGCCGTTCCCGTTGCCGGTGGAGAGCGTCCAGAGCCACATCGCGGTGAGCCGGGCGTCAGATTCGAAACCCTCGGTATCGGCGTCCCGGAAGATCGTCGAGAGCGCCTCTCGGGAGACCGTTGCCCACACATGCTCGAGGTACTCCCCGAGTGTCACCTCCTCGCCGGAGACCTTCTCAACCCTCGAGTATCGGGAATAGATCTCGAGGGCCGGCCCGAGGCAGGCGAAGATCGCATCGGCTCCGACCACGTTTTCGGAGGAGAGCCGCTCCATCCACTCGTGGATCCGGGGAGGGAGTTCTTTGAGCACGGTGCCCCAGTCGCCCACGTCTTCGGTGCGGAGGGAGCCGTCGGGGTTCTCGCGTGGGCGGCAAACGATATGAATTGAGGAATTTAATGCCGCCGATCCAATTGCCCTTGTTCGATGTGCCATTTCAGTATCGATCGGCCAAGATCCAGTGATAATCCACCCTGACGAAATCAATGCTTCTAAGATCGCTTCCCACGCAGCAGTATCCTTACTGGCAAATACAATGACCGAAACACCGTTGTATTTCAGAGTGATTCTACCATTTTCAAAACTTGATTTCATTGAATGGAGGTAATTTTCATGATCTTTTAGACCCCGACCATCAGACAATTCCTTTTCAATGACTATCGCTTCTTCATTTTTTGGGGGTTTTTGCTTTTTAAATAAATTATTCAGTTCTAATGGGATTGATCTGCGCAACCAGATGTAAAAGAATTCAGACAGATCGCTATATCCATAAGCACCATAATACGGAGGATCGGTAACAAATGCATCAACAGATTCACTTGGAAGAATTTGTTTTTGGGCAGCTGATAATTCGGAGACTCCCGGGTGAGTTATTACTGAGGTGGAGATGTGTTCAATAACTTTCGCGATCCATTCAACATTCCCTCCCCAATCGCCACTTCTTCCTCCAAATGGATTGGATTCGACATAATCAAGACGCATAGGCATCTTGTTTTCGCCTCCATTTGCGGCCTGAATTTTCAAGTAATCAGGTTCCCATCGACATAAAGTGCAACACCTATCGTTTAATCTTCCAATCGCAAGCGATAATAAAATTTGGATGATAGTTGCTTTCTCTTCTCCATTTTCCTGAATGATTTTTTCTTTAATTTTATTACTACCAATTATTTTAGTAAATGTTGTTAAGGTGAGCAATTGTCGCGGATTGTAAAGATCTCGCCAATAACGAATCCCATAGGGTTGAAATCGATAACCTAATGCTCCCTTAGGAGGGCTCAATTCGTCAGGAATCAGACAAATATCTCTTTCAGGCAAATAATAATTTAAATAATTTGACAATTTCTCTTTTGCTTTGTAAGCCACCAATTCATCTTGCTTGTTAGCAATGCGATATGTTGAACCTTGACCATGACCTTTACTTATGACGATTGAATACAATTTGGCGTCATTGTTACCCCCATCTTTCTTGAAAAGTTGTGATTTCACACTATTTGTGGGAGTTACATATTCACAAATTGGACAAGTTGCCTTGTTGTTTTTTGTCAACCCTTTATTTACAGAATCAGGATTTGGATTTTTACGGATAGTCAAGTCAATTATTTTATCTTCTTTATTTGTGTCCAATGATAATGCAAATGATGGACTTTTTTTGCGGCAAAGCCAAAAATTACCAATCAATGGCACCTCCGCCCCGCACACAGGATTCTCGCAGGTGATCGTCCGCGCCCAGAGATAGGCAATCGGCGTGGCCCCGTCCGGATCTTTGGGGTAGAACTCGGCGAGTTCCTTTTCCGCCTCCTCCTTCACCCACTGCCCCCATTTGCGCACTTCA
>NZ_JARVGN010000408.1 GCF_029762515.1 Methanocalculus sp.
ATATTCATGTGGCAGATGATGGCGATGTTGCAAAGATCTTCGACTACACAGCCGGGATTACCACTGTCTCAGAGGCACTGGGTGTTCCGCTCATCGCCGGATCAACCCTCCGTATCGGGGGCGATATGGTGATCGGCGACCGGATGACAGGATGTGTCGGTGTCGTCGGGGTTGCAGAGCATATTACCGCCAGAAGAAAGATCATGCCTGGCGATCTCTTCCTGATGACGGAAGGGTCCGGCGGCGGCACCATTGCCACCGCTGCAATCTATTCCGGCAATGCGGAATATGTGGAAGAGACGATCAACCTCAATTTCCTCAGGGCATGCGATGCACTCGTCCGGGATCCAATCTTCACAGAGATCCACGCGATGACCGATGTCACCAATGGGGGGCTCAGGGGTGACACCTATGAGATGGCAGAGACCGCTGGCTGCCGGATCGTCATCGAAGAAGAAAATATTCGGACGCTTATCAATCCGCGTGTTCTCGCTCTCCTCGATAAGCTTGGAATTGACTATCTTGGCGTATCCATCGACTCGCTCCTTGTCGTGGTTCCTCCGGAGGCAGCAGAACGCGTCATCTCTGTGATCAGAAAAACAGGAGTTGCCGTTGCAATCATTGGCCGGGCAGAAGAAGGACCAGCAGAATCGATCCTCCTCTCCGGTGGGATTGAGACCGACTTTTCGCCACAATTCCGTGAGGCTGCCTATACCCCGCTGAAGAAGGTCGTTGAGAAGCAAAGCGGGGATTTTGAGGAGATGAAAAGGAAAGTTGACCGTGCAGCAGATGCGGCACGGGAAAAGAAGCAGCGGATGCTGAAGAGACTGCAATAGTCTTCTCTTAATCTTCCTCGCTATCATTTAGGGGTATTTAAAGCAGGTGCGGCGCGGGTATCGGGGGGCGGGTTCGCGAGGGAACAGGATGACAGAGATGATACACCCTTGCTCGAGAGAGCTACCTGAAAGGCGATTCAGAAAGAATCGGGTGTTTATCTGCTCTGGCAGCCCCTATATACATTCCCGCCTCTCCCGCGCTAGCATCTGCGGTAGCCCAGTACAACCTTCCTGCGAAGCATGTGAGGACGGGGACGGGGTGGTGGGGGAACAATGCCTCAGTGAACAGATCCTATTGATAGTTTAACACCTGATACACAGATGTTGACTCGTACCCTATTTAAAACCCACACGAATCAGCAAATTGCCTTTTTCTTACTCCTTTTTTCCACTTACACAGACATTGAATGCAAGATAGGGTATATGCGCCTCGATGAATGGCTCAAACCTCTGAGCAAAGGAAAATAGCCTGGGAGAGAGGGTATAGTGTGCGAATGAGCAGCGGGCGGATTGAACATCAACAAAACCAGCCTTAGAGAACATATCCTCCATCTCTTTTCCGGTATAGTAATGCTCCCCAAAATCACCTACTCCAATCTTATTGAATCCAAGACGCTCACCGAGCCGGTAGAAGAAAGGCACCATGCAGGTGAGCGTATTCCAGGAGAGCGTACAGACTGCTATCTGTCCGCCAGGTTTCAGAATGCGATATGATTCACGCAGCATTGCTTCTGGATCATTCAGATAGGTGAAGGCAAGAAGGCTTGCAATGCTGTCAAATGTCTCATCCTCAAATGGGAGAACATCAGCTGTTCCGACAAGGAATTCAGAATCAGGGCACCGGAGACGCCCCATCCTGACCATGCCGGGAGAGATGTCAAGCCCGATAGCCTCCTCCCCGGTTTTATTATAGTGTTCGATAAAGATTCCTGTTCCACATCCAAGATCCAGAAGGAATCCCCGACTTTTGAGTCGATCAAGAACAAGTCCGCTCAGATGCTGATGGTACAGCCGTCCCTGCCTGAGGTCGTACCGCTGATCATAGACCCCGGCAACCTCATCATAATGTGCCTGTACTTTTGCCCTGCTCATATCTTCAACTCCTCCAAACGCGCCAGAAAGGCATTTACCT
>NZ_JARVGN010000409.1 GCF_029762515.1 Methanocalculus sp.
TATCCCGCATCTTCTTTGCTGCACGGCGGAAACTCCGGTCGAGTATCTCATCTGCAGTTGGAACTGTTGGTATTGTATCAAACATTGGTTCTGTTTCCCCAAGCTATTTATCCGGATATGTATGATCAATCATTATGGATCTCTCACTTATCCAGAAAGATATTCTTATAACATTAATCTCACTCTATCATCAACATTCTCATCCCATCAAAGGAGACGATATTGCAGGGATTATCAAGAGAAATCCCGGCACCGTCAGAAACCAGATGCAGGCATTAAAGGCGCTCGGCCTGGTTGACGGCATTCCGGGGCCAAAGGGAGGATATCATCCGACTGCACAGGCATATAAGGAGCTGAATATAAAGCCGACCGATGATGCAGCTGAGGTGACGATATCAAGAAACGGAATCCCGATTCCGGGCGTGCGGGTGACTGAGGTCGACTTCACAACTCTCTGCCATCCCGATCTCTGCCATTCACTGATAAAAATTGTCGGGAGTGTCCGGAATTTCACTATCGGGGAAGAGATCACGATAGGGCCGACACCGGTGAACAAGCTGATGATCCGGGGGGAGGTCTTTGGCCGTGACGAGATCCAGGGTGCGCTTCTCATCTCAATCTCAGAGATGACATCGCTCCCGAAGAAATCGATCCGCCACTACATGAGTTCGCCCTTGATCAGTCTGCCGCCTGATGCGACGATCAGGGAAGCCGTCTCCATCTGCTCGAAAAACCGTATACATGGCGTACCTGTCATATTCAATGAAGAGTTGCTCGGGATCGTCACCCTCACCGATATCGCACGTGCAATAGATGCCGGACAATCCCTGGATACACCGGTGAAAAACATAATGACTCACGATGTCATTCTGGTTCCCGAACATACACGCCTCTATGAGGTCATCCGGCGATTTAAAGAGCGGGAAATTGGCAGAGTGATCGTTGTTGCCGAAGGAAAACCTGCCGGCATCCTCACACAATCGGATATCATCAGGGTTTTTCCCACCCTTTAACGCCCCGGTTCGGGAAAATAGGAATAGTTTATATAGTTATCAGCCAACCATCTTTCTATGACAAAGGCGTTTGCTCGTACGCTCCGGCGGAAGAAGGTCATGAGTAGTGACGGCAAGGTGATCGGACAGTTAAAAAATATTATCATCGACGTGGGGAGCGGGCAGGTGATCAACCTGATCGTCAAGCCCGATGCCGGATTTGATACATCCCATTACAAACTGGATGATGATTGTATGCTCATCCCGTTTGAAGCTGTCAAGGATATTAAGGATTATATCGTTGTTGATCGGTATATGCTCAGGTGAAGATTTCACTCAAAGCGCTCAAGGGCAGATAGCAGACCCTCGGAAAAACCCTCGCCATACTTCTGATCTGTCACCAGATCAGCTAATTTTTTCAGTTTTTCGCTGCCATTTTCCATTGTTATTCCATAACCTGCAACCTCAAGCATCTCGAGATCATTATCAGAATCACCAACAGCAACAAAATCCCCGGGAGTAAGGGAGAGAAGCGGGGCAAGTGCTGCAAGTGCTGATCCCTTCGAGATTCCGGGAGTCTGGAGATGGATGGCAAATCCGGTATCAATCACCCGGACAGGGAGATCGGCGATAACAGATACCACCTCATCAACGGGAACGATGCGTGCAAAAGCGACATCGGCATACCGCAGTTCCATACTGTAGGGAAGTAACGTTATTCCCTGCTCTTTGAAATGAGTGACAAGACGATCATATGCATGGAGACATAATGATCTATCACCGGTAATGTGAGGCGTGCCATCGAATCCGGTCTGGAATACTCCGCCATTCTCCCCGATAACAGCTCCATTGGTTCCGATCATCCGGGCTATCGAATCCAGAAAACAGAGGGTGTTTCCTGATGCGAGCACCACCGGAATCCCTCTGTCAATAAAGATCCGGAGTGTCTCGATCG
>NZ_JARVGN010000040.1 GCF_029762515.1 Methanocalculus sp.
GAGCGAGGGATCCCATCCATAGTGTTCTGCAATCCCTCCGCATACGCCGGCCAGGAGCCGGTTTGTCTTTGACCGTGTCAGACGCTTCTCTTCAGCCATTTGTATGTATGTGGTAGTTCCTCTCTCTTGTAGCTTTTCTCCCCGCTGAGATCTTCAAGCCGGATCTGATCTGATTGATCCAGAACATTCACCGGAGGGGGTAGATCCCCTCTTCCCGTGCATACCCGATATCAATCAGCCGGTACTCATGGGCATCGGGGTTCTCAAAGTCATTGAACAAATCCCAGTCTTTTCTGAGCTGTTCATCGGCATAGGCAACTGCCTCCCCGAATGAAAAGTCCCCGATCATCGTCGTCTCAAGTGCGGTGAGATCGTCGGGGGTGAGGAGCGGGAGGCCACCCGGATTATCATATCCGGGTGCAATGGCCGGGCTCGGATCATGTTTCCATGCCATATAGGAATGGGTGGGAGTCAGGACAATGTAGGAGTGGATCCCCATTGCCTCAAGGGCTGAGGCAAAGAGGACGGAGCCGTCCACACAGTTTGCGGATGTGGAACGGAGCGACTCTTCAGGCGTATTCACCCGCTGGACATACCCCAGTGACCCGAAGCTTGCCGTCATATCGAGATACCTGACATCATAGGTATATTTGAGGGCATTATAGACGGCTTTCGCATGAAGGCCGGTATGAATATACCATGCCTCCTCAGGAAGGTCACCAAACTGGTACCCGGCAAGGGTCCGGGAGAGGCCGAGGGTTTCGTACATCGGATCATAGGCGGGATCCACATACTCCTTTGATGCAACCAGCAGTTCGCGAACAGCCGGTGCCTGTGGCGTGACAAAGACAGCGATATAATCGGTCGTATCGATTTTGCCACCCTCACCATCCGAGATCTCCCAAACCATTGTATCCATCGGATAGACCTCGATCGGGGCGGTTCCTTCCTCTATGATGACAAAGCTATCCCCATCCCATTCCTCGACAACCCATGCGAGGTTGAAGAGGGTGGTGGTCGTGAGGGCACGGACTTTCTCTTCGTTCAGGACGATCATCACATCGAGTTCGATCGTCTCATCCGGAGGGATCTCAACCGTTGTGATGGTCTTTGAGCTGAACTCGTCATACCAGGCAGATGCCCGTATGAACCGGTCATCTGTGCCGGAGTTATGGAGGATGAAGGTGATATCGGAGATCCCCTGCGAGTAAAAACTCGTATGGAAAGCGAGCGGATAGGGTTCGCGGATAGCGATCTGATCCCCGGCTTCTTCTCCAAAGTCGCCGATGGCAGTGCAGCCCAGAGTGAGCGTAAAGAGAGCGATCAGGGCAAGGGAAAGGATGCGATGCATAATCACTGTTGCACAATGGCAGTAATAGCATTGACGATGCCGATCGCGGTCTTCCTATGGATCGAAGAGATGAAAAAGAGGGAAATGAGGATTTTTGGGAGAATAAGGCAGAATGCTTACCCGACCATTACCTCAAGGGTGAATGTGTCGGCAGGCTCGCCATCCGCTTCCCAGGGCCGGATGTACTTGCCATCAACCACGTATTCGCCGGGTTTATCCCCCTGGATAAGCCAGACATGCGTGCCGGGAGCACCCATCAATTCGGTATCTGGGGCGATGAACTCATCGGAAACCAGGGTGAGCCCTTCAGGGATGGTCATATCCCAGGAGTACCCGGTCGTCGGGTTCTCGGCGAGCGTGATTCTGAACTGCATTCCTGTATCAAAGCCGATCATGCCGCCATTGTTTGTCTCATCAACCTCAAGTACCCGTGAAGTGGGTTCCGTGGCTGCCTCAACAATGATCGTCAGGGTGAATGTTTCGGCAGGCTCGGCATCTGCTTCCCAGGGCCGGAGATACTTTCCTTCAACGATGTAAGTGCCGGGAGCGCCAGCCTCAAACTCCCAGACATGCGTGCCAGGGGCTCCTGCGAGTTCGGTATCCGGGGCGATGAATTCATCCCTCTTCAGGGTGAGCCCTGCGGGAACGGCCATATCCCAGGAGTACCCGGTCGTCGGGTTCTCGGCGAGCGTGATCCGGATTATCTCACCGGGCTCGAAGGTATAGCTCCCTCCATCATTGGTTGCATCAAACATATGCAGCGACACTGGCGGTGCCGGGGTTTGCGGCGGTGCATCTGGCTGTTCACTGACACAGCCCGCTGCGAAGAGCAGGGCTGTTGCTATCAACAGAATAAAAAGACCTTTTCGGATCATCGGTTCACACCATAACAAAAAATGTCATGGGATGGTATAACCTTGCTGGTCAAAACGGGTTATTTTTCGGGAACTGGAAGTATCTCAAAGGTGCAGCAGGGATCCCCGGCTGCATAGCACTCCCGCTCAAATGCATTCATGAGGGAGCCGGTTTGCCGGGAGAAGAGGAGAGAGAGGAGGCCGGAATCAAACGAACATGCGGGTTTGCCGAGCTGCGGGAGATCGACACATTCGAAGCAGTCATAGACTGAGAATCTGATCGGATCCTGCGAGAGGATCTCCATTCTCCCGAGACGGTGCTGATCCCAGAAGTTTGCCAGATTCTGGCAGAATTCCTCCATATCCTCTCCTGCAACCGCAGGATAGACCGCTCCACCGACTTTTTCACCTGATCTTCTCAGAAGCGGATCCAGAGATATTCCTTCTGTGAGGAGAGAGACACGGAAGGTGCGGTAGATGAGCTTATAGAGATGGAACGGATCGGCTGCCCCCTCCCGGTACTCACAAGCATAATTACTGATCTCATCTGCGATCCGATCTCCGGGTTGGAGTTCACCGATGAAATGGGATGTTAAGAAGAAGTATTTCTTCCGCTCATCCTCCATACCGGGACGGGAGCCCACGATCCCTTCATCGGCAAGAGAGGAGAGATGGGCGGAGACAGTTGATTTTGCCCGCCCGGATGAGGATACGATTGCGTCAAAGCTCATCTCCCCGCCTTCGAGCAGCTGGAGGATATGCCTCCGGACAGGGTTCCTGACTGCCTGCACCCCGGCAGCAGTACCATACAAAGAAAAGTCGGATCGATCTCTGGCCCTCATGAATATACCTGATGTATAGATGAACCCGATCGATAATATATTGTTCGCTCGATTGTGAATGATCGATCATCTCAAATACCGGTGGATCCATCTCTCCTCTATGGTTCAGATCTTTTCGGTTCGGGATGGCAGGCTCATCGATATGGAGCCAGTGGAGAAGACAGAAAATGAATGGAAGAGCGTTCTCGATCCGCTCACCTTTGACGTGGCACGGAGGAAGGGGACAGAAGCGCCATTCTCCGGCAGATACCATGACTGCCATATTGAGGGGGTGTATGCCTGTGCCTGCTGCGGAACAGATCTCTTCTTCTCGGACGACAAGTTCGATTCTGGCACCGGCTGGCCGAGTTTCAGAAGAGCCGTATCTGAGCAGAATATCAGGATCCAGGTTGACAGAACGGCAGGCATGATCAGGGACGAAGTACTCTGCGCCCTCTGCGGAGCACACCTCGGCCACGTCTTCAATGATGGGCCTCCCCCGGACGGCCGCCGGTTCTGCATGAACTCCGCTGCACTCAGTCTCAGAACGAAATAGGCTTGATATATATAGGAGAAAATGATAACAATAAGTGGATACCTCATGTCTGCTCTACCAGGATACAGGGAACTGGCTCTTGCATTCGTAGCAGACAACTTCTTTTTCTTCTTTAGATAGGGAGACCGCCTTATTTTTCGGTCTCCCGTGCAGTTGCTGAGGTACCGGAGGTTATCATCATGTTTGGTATTCCTGATCCCTACATCTGGATTGCATATCTGCTTGCGATTGGGTTCGCAGGCTTGTGTGTACTGTATGGTCTGTTGAACTGGAACAATGGAGACGCAGAACATGGCAGTTGATGTCCTGACACTCTCGATAGTTGTCGCCATCTACCTGCTGATGATCGTCGGCATCGGGTACTATGGGTACCGGAAGACGAAGGTCGCGGAGGACTACATGGTCGCCGGGAGAAACACCCATCCGGTTGTTATCGCGCTCTCCTATGGAGCGACCTTCATCTCGACATCCGCGATCGTCGGGTTCGGCGGTGTTGCAGCCAACCTCGGTATGGGGCTGATCTGGCTGACTGTCCTGAATATCGGGGTCGGCATCTTCATCGCGTTCGTCTTCTTCGGCAAGAAGATCCGCGAGGCCGGCAAACGGCTCTCTGCGTATACCTTCCCTGACCTGATGGGAAAGAGCTACAAATCCCCGTTCCTCCAGTATGTGAGTGGGATCATCATCATCCTCTCGATGCCGATCTATACTGCGGCCATCCTGATCGGCGGGGCACGGTTCATCGAGGTCACGCTCTCAATCCCGTACGAAACAGCACTCCTTGGATTTGCCCTGATCGTCGGTGCATATGTCGTCTTCGGCGGGCTCATCGCCGTGATGCACACCGATGCCCTGCAGGGTGCCATCATGCTGATCGGCATGAGCGCACTATTGCTCCTGACCTATATTCATCTCGGCGGTGTCGTGGAGGCAAATACCGCACTCACCAATATGGCACACCTTGTGCCTGAAGGGCTTGCCGCAGCCGGGCATAACGGGTGGACTGCAATGCCGACGTTTGGATCCCCGATCTGGATGACGCTTATCACCACGATGGTGCTCGGTGTCGGTATCGGAGTTCTGGCCCAGCCACAGCTGATCGTCCGGTTCATGACCGCAAAGGATGACAAATCACTGCACCGGGCAACCCTGATCGGCGGCCCCTTCATCCTGATGATGACCGGCGTCGCATTCACCGTCGGCGCACTGACAAACGTCTATTTCTACCAGCAGAGCGGGGAAATCGCGATCACTGCTGCTGGCGGGAATATCGATTCGATCATTCCGCTCTTCATTACACAGTCAATGCCGGATGTCTTCGTCATCATCTTCATGCTGACGCTCCTCTGTGCCGCTATGTCAACCCTGAGCTCACTCTACCACACAATGGGAACAGCACTTGCCTGTGATGTCTGGGGACGCGGACGGGAGTGTGCACTCTCGCTTTCTGTCAACAGGCGGGGCATCATAATCATGATGGTCATCTCCATCCTTGTTGCCTTCCTGCTTCCCGGCAGTATCATCGCACGGGCAACCGTCATCTTCATGGGGCTCTGTGCATCAGCATTCCTGCCCGCATTCGTAAATGGGATCACCTCGAAATCCCCCTGCATCATCGGTGCAAAGGCATCGCTTCTGGCAGGAGCGCTCGTCTGGTTCCTCTGGACGGTCTTTGTCCATGCAGCCGAATCAAGCGTTCTTGGATTATCCCAGTTCATCTTCGGCGTGCCATCCTTACTCGGACAGCCCTGGAGTGCCTGCAATCCGCTGGTGATTGCCCTTCCGGTATCGCTCATCGTGATGGTTCTCTTCCAGATCCGCCACAACCGCAGGATGGCCTGACCATCCCCCTATTTTACCTGTGGTACGGCTCTCCCCTGATGATCCGAAATCCCCGGTAGATCTGTTCGAGGAGAAGAAGGCGGGCCATCGTATGGGTAAATGTCATCTGTGAGAGCGAGAGGAGGAGAACGGCACGGTCACGCACCTCATCCGAGAGGCCGTCTGCGCCCCCGATACAGAAGGCGATATCGCCTCTCCCGGAGATCTCGTGGTTTCGGAGGAGATCGGCAAATGCCTCGCTCGGCATGCCTTTTCCTGCGGGATCGAGCCCGATAAAAAGAGCGGGATCTTTTGCTGCTGCAAGGAGAGCGGCACCCTCTTTCCTGATGGCAGAAGGCTGTTCGCCGGCTGAAGAGTATTTCTGGTCAGGCACCTCGGTGACGGTGATGGTGGCATAGGGGGAGAGGCGGCGGATGAGATCCGCGATCCCCTCCTTCTGCCAGTTCTCTTTCACCTTCCCAACAGCAATAATCCTGATCTGCATAGCTCAGAGATCGGGATCGATATCAAGGGCGCGTGAGAGGCAGCTCAGTGCCTCCTTCCGCTCACCGATGCTGTCATAGATCCGTGATTTCTGGTACCAGGCGAGTGCATGCTCAGGATCTTCCTCGGTAACCTGGTCAAGGCACGACATCGCCTGTTCCTTCTTCCCCACATAATTTAAGACGAGGCCTTTGCAGTACCACGCATTGATCTCGTTCTGGGAGAGATCGATCGCACGGTCATAGGATTTCAGCGCATCATTGTACCTGCCGAGGGCAACCATGATCGATCCCCGTGCACTCCAGAGCGGACCGTTCTTCGAGTCGATGGAGAGGGCTTTTTCATACCAGTCGACCGCTTCGCCGAACTGCCCGAGCCGCTCGGCAATGGATCCCCTGCGGATGAGTGCTGCAACATCATCGGGGTGATCGTCCAGGATCACATCGTACTGGCGGGCGGCCTCACGGTACTTTCCAAGATGCGTGAGGAGTGAGGCGATCGAGTGGATCGTTGATGATCCGGCAGGCTCCTCTTTCAGGAGCTGTGAATAGATATCGACTGCTTCATGATACCGGCCCGCAGATTCGAGGGCAGATGCATACCCTCTGGTGAGCTGGTGATCGTCCCGCCTCACCCTGAGGGCACGGGAATAGCTGTCGATCGCCTCTTCATACCGTCCCATCCTGAGGAAGAGGGAGGCAGAGAACCTGAGGTATTCTATCGTATCGGGATTGTCTGCAAGGAGGGTCTCAACAAGGGCGAGGGCCCGCTCGTCTTCACCGAGAAGAGAGAGCACCCGTGCCTGGGCAAAGGAGGCTCCCGGAAGCTGTGCGGCTTTTTTGTATGCCGTCTCCGCCAGCTTCAGGTCCCCGACCGATTCTGCAAGGCCACCGAGTTCGAACCATGTCGCAAGATCGTGATCCTCCTGACGGAGGTATTCGGAGAGTGCATCGCATGCCTCGCTCCACTTCCCTGAGAGCATCAGCGACCGTGCCCGGCCCCGGTACACCTCTGGTGGGGCATTGCCGGTTGCGATGGCACGATCATATGCCCGGACCGCATGTGCATATTCGGAATCTGCTGTCAGCGCATCACCCATTGCACGCCAGATACGGGGATCATCGGGATGGACTTCCCCGGCATGTTTGAGGTTGCTGATAGCCTCTTTCTGTGCATCGACCTTCATGAGTGCATCGGTTGCTGCCATCAGGAGAACCGGATCATCCGGCATCTCTGAGAGAGCCTTCCGGTATGCATCGGCCGCCTCTCCGGATCGGCCAAGCTGCGTCATCAGCTCGCCGAGCCGCCGGTTGACCATCGGAATATTCGGGTGCTGCCGTGCAATCGACTGGCAGATCTCTGCTGCATCATCCAGCCGCCCAAGCCGTGAGAGGACGCCTTCCATTGCAATGAGGAGTGCGGGGCTCTCCGCACCCTGGTTCATCGCTTCCTGGTATGCATCGCCTGCGAGCTGATCCTGGCCCAGGTGTTCATATGCGGTTGCCCTCGTGCACCAGCCCCCGATATCATCAGGATGGCGTTCACAGAATTGTCCGAGGACTGTTTCTGCCTCGCCATAGTCACCGGTTGCATTCAGGAGAGAGCCGAGCCGGTACTCTGCATCGGGGATGGTATCCCTGACCTTTTGGTAATGTGCGATGGCAGCATGGTATTTCCCGATATGCTCTGCTGCCATCCCGGCGAGATAGAGGGCGGTCGGATCGTCGGGATGGGAAGAGAGGTAGCTCTCGAAGTGAGAGAGTGCGTCTGAATATCTCCCTGAGCGGATGAGCGACTCGGCTGCTAACGAGAGTGAGAGATCGGATTCGGATCTCCTGAAGGCATCTGCTGCTTCTGCATACCGCGAACGGAGCATCAGGATGCTGCCTGAGAGGGCATGAAGATGGAGGGATTTTGGATCGACGGAGAGGGCGGCGTTTAAGTCAGAGAGGGCGGGATCAGGTTGTCCTGCACGCCTGAATGCATCTGCCCGTCCGATCAATGCAGAGGGATTATCCGGGTTGAATGAGAGGGATTCGGTGAAGGCATCGATTGCTTCGTCATACTGCCCAACTGCCGAGAGGATCTCCGCATGCATAAGGGCAAGTCCTCCGGTCTCCCCCGGGATATCTTTCAGGCGGGATATGAGTTCTCCGGCATAGCCGAGATCGCCCATTCTGTACGCAAGGGTTGCGGTCTGGAGAACGGCACCGGCATGTTCCGGATCGGCGACCAGAACCTGCTTCAGCTCCTCTGTTGCCTCTTCCATTCTTCCGGCTGCTTCAAGCGCAGAGGCCCGGATCATCCTGACAGACGGAGTCTTGCGGAGTTTATCGGGGAGATCGTCAAGGAGGGAGAGAGCTCCCCGTGCATCGCCGGTGAGAGAGAGGAGTTCGGAGCGGAGCACAATCGCCTGCCAGTCTGTTGGGGAGAGGTCGATAAGCGCCTTGAGATCCTCTCCGGCTGCTGCATATGAGCCAAGCGCAATCTGCGCCTCTGCCCTGCGCCGGAGTGCCCTGATATCTTCGGGATCATCTGAGAGGATCTGGCCGAAGATCTCAGCTGCTTCCCGGTATCTCTGGTTCTTCATCAGGATCTCTGCATAGAGGCGCCGTGATTGGGAGAATGCCTGCGGATCGCCCCTGACCGCTTCGAGGTGCTGCATCGCTGCTGCATAATTCCCAAGTGCAGCCTCTGATTCGGCAGATATCAGCTGTATCTGTACCGTCTTCTTCTCTTCAGGCGGGAGACGGTTGATCATCTTCAGTGCGTCTTCATATTGCCCGACACCTGCGAGGCAGCGTGCCTGAAGGCCGATCAGGACGAGATTCTTCGCATCGATCTCGATCGGATCCTGTGCTGTGCCGCCCTGATCGAATGAACGCCCAAAGAGGCTCATCTCACCGTCGCTTGTCACCCAGGCGACCTTCTTTGTGCCATCGGGATGCTGCATCCTCCGGAAGCTCTCAAGCGCCTCCTTGTACCGGCCAAGGCTCATCATCGCAAGTCCCCGGCGGTACCAGCCGTTTGCATTGGTTGAGTCGTGCTTGAGGAGGTGGTCAAAACATTCTGCTGCCCGTTTCACCCGCCCAAGCCGCTCTGCCGTGACACCGAGGAGGTACCATCCCGGGTAGAAATCCGGGTTTTTTGTGACGACCTTCTCAAAGCCATTGTATGCCTCCTCGTACTGGCCTGCCATAAAGAGGCAGTGGGATCGTGCAACACCAGCGGCACTGTCATCT
>NZ_JARVGN010000410.1 GCF_029762515.1 Methanocalculus sp.
CAGAACACGAAGGTCGGCAACACGTGTGTAGAGAGGATTTTTGATAAAACGGCCATCATCTGTCTCATAGTATGCTGCTCCCCGGTATGCCTGAAAAAAGGCATAGTCGCTTGAGAAGGTATCTGAGACGATATTTGCCATCACCAGTGGATCATTGCCGGGGTTGATGGTCACGTGCCCAAAGCCCGGGGGGATCAGGACTTTGTCACCCTTGACCGCCGGGTGCAGGACAACGTCTGTTAGATCAGCTGCCTGGAGGAGGAAATGGCCCCTGCCGGAGAGGACTTCGTAGACTTCCGGGTACGGAACGCCGGAAGCGTTCTCTGGATGATGGTGCCCTTTTGTCTTGATGAACTCGCCACAAACAGACCCGGCGGTGATCATGGTGATATCATACCTGATCTGCCCTGCCCGAAGAAGCGCACGATCCTCATCATTCATGGCCAGATCCCGATACATATAGTAGAGAGGACCTGAAGCATCACAGGAAGGATTAGCAAGCACCATCCGCATATCATCCACTGTCCTGACATCGGGTTCAGGAAGGGTGCCATTCCAGATATCCATCAGTGTTCTCTTCGATGTAAGAATATTTAAAAAGCGGGATTGGGAGTCAGAAGAGATGGGGCATCAGGGCAGTTGGCGGGATTGGGTGGCCTCAGGGAGCTCCTGTTGATGACCCGGGATCAAACGGCGATTCGGGCGGCTCTTGCGAGTGTTTGAATCAGAGCGGAAGGGCGCGTCACTGTTCTTCTCTTGAATGTTGAACGAATTTAGCAGGCAGATTTAGCATATTAGTTTGAACCAAAAGAAAGGGCGGTGCTCAGAAATGTGAAATCGGTTCCATCAGGCTGCAATCCATCAGACCCTTAATCGCAAGGGTGGTTACCGGATGACCGTCTTCTTTCATTGCCGCAAAGGGGTTGGTACCCCCCAGGGCGACGATACCAAGGTACTGGGGGCTCACAGAGACGCCAAGGATGGAGGCATTGGGCATCCCGACCTCAAGGATGCCGGAGAAATGGCTGTCAACACATTCGTCAAGTACTTCAGCAAGGAGCGTCTCGGCCTCCATATGGCATTCACGGACATTACCCAGGATAGTTCCATTCCCTTCCTTCATCACCCGGTTTACTGAAGTGAGATTCTGTGATGCCATCACCTGAAGCGGGTCGAAGGTGGTTGCTTCATAGAGGATCATATGCGTGAACCTTCGGGGAAGATTTGACTCCACCTCAATAATACCGCCTCCGATAGGGTTTGTAACAATTCCGCGCCTGAGAAGAATGCCATCCAGCGTTATACTACAAAGAGTACATATCCCAAGCATTCCTTGTGGTATTGTATACCCCTCAAGAGTCTCGCCCGGTTCGACAAACCGGATCATATCACCAACCGTAATACCTGCTGCTGCCACGCGCTTCATGATCTGGATCGCATATTCTCGTTCGGATTTGGGGATTAAAAAGAGATTATAGACAACAGTCCCCTCATTCTCCAGCGGGTTATACGTTACCTGCATAGAATATTCGACGATCTGGTTATGGATGAATTTCAGAGGGGTATCCATTATGTACTAGTCGAGCCGGTTCAATAAAACCCTTCGCCCGCCTGTGAAGTGAATCGAAATATTGTTCTATTTACGGACACCTGTATGGGTATGGATGAATCAGTACGGATGCGTGCAATCCGTGAGATTACCCTGATCCTCGAAACTGCAGGATATGATATAGAGGAAGAGGGCGATCCCTTCGATCTCTCTGCAGTTTCAGGAAAAGAGTGTATTCTTGTGATGTGCACCGATGATCCCACGCAGGCACGGATCTTTGATAATAAACCATATATCCTTGAAGAGGATGGTGAGAAGATACCCTGTAAAAAGCTAATCTTCACCCGGAACGAGAGAATGAACACCCATGAAGCCTCAATCTGGCTGCCAGATGATCT
>NZ_JARVGN010000411.1 GCF_029762515.1 Methanocalculus sp.
CATCAGGTACCCACTTACAGACCCTGGTGTGCTGTATACAATGTTCACCTCCGCCGAAGAGAATCTCGTTATTGTGGGGGACAAAGAGACAATTGGACAGAGCAGATTGATTGCAGAAATTATCTCTAAAGAACCGTCTTCAGGATGAGGCATAATGCCATTTCATAATTCTGAACTGGACGAAGATATCGTGACGTTGATCGAGAATTATCGCATGGTATGCAACAAGCGGATAATCCGTTCCTTTACTGATTTTAAAATCGACAGTTACCGTATCCTCGATCGACCGCTCCCCGATATGGTCATCGATGATCTCAAGAAAGGTTCCTGGACGGTTACCGAGTTATCAGTAAAATATGGAGTGGGGAAAGAGGACATCGACGATATCCTAGGGAATATCTTGAAAAATTGCCTCTATTTCATTGAAGAGCATAAATACATCCCCCGTCGTGTTGGGCGCGATGAACGTCCCGGAAAGAGAACGAATATCAGATATTCGCTGATTCCTATTCCAATCCATGCACGGTTATTTGATATCACGCTTGGCATGAGTCTTCTTGGATGGGATGAAAAGATACGATTTCATGATAATATTGAGTATGTCCCTGCAGATTCAATTCAACAGGATTATTGCGAATTTATTTCTGAATACTGGGAAATCCCTACAGATAAAGTGCTCAGGTATTTTTCCAAGGAAGATATTGATTTTGTTATGAGCCGGTGCGGTCCATTGCCAGTTATGGCAGACTCAACCTTTTATCAAAAAATCAGAGAAAATATTTCCGAATCTCCCGATTTTCTTAGATATCAGTTCACAGCTATGGACTTTGAAAGATTCAAACGCCAATTTGATCCCATTCTCGCTGAGGGCATTGTTTCGTTTTCAGAGATGCAGTATTGTGCAATCCAGCTGTGTGATGCACTCAGTTATCAGCGAAGTATCTCAAATACGGGCGAAGTCAAGGATCTTGAGAGAATTAATGAAGAGTTGTTCGAGATGTTCTTCATATCATAGGAGAGAGATCTGGAACATTTTTGCACAATTATGCGACTATTCGATTTTTGCGGTCTCTCCTATTGAATGATATTGACCATCCCATCTCATTTCTTCAAGATAAATCGAACCATCAGATTCCTCTCATACGGTCAATAATCTCCAGATCAATGCATTCGAGCTCATTCGAGAGGGCTTCGTCGATAGCCTGACCACAGATCGTAATGATCCGCCGTGTATTCCCATTCCCCTCCACGAATATTTGTTGTATACTCTCCTCAGTGAATGGTTCGAGCGAATCGGAGGGAATGGATCTGCAGGAATTGAGGTATTCGGTGATCATATGCGTGACTGTGTGTTTGTCCAATGGTTTTAGATTGGCTTCTTTTGCAATACGATCAGAAAATGCATGATATTCGGCAACAAGGGGTTCCCATACCTCTGGTGCACAGGCAATAATTACGGAGAGACCTGTTGGATTTACATCAATAAAGTGCCGGAGAGCATTGAGCATATTTTGTTTGGTCCGGGCCTGAAGCGATTCAATACATTCAAATTCATCAATGAGCATGATCACAGGCGAGTGACCGATCTGCTCCAATGTAGTTTTCAATGCAATAAACGCACGTTGCGCATGATGTGCGGTGATGTTTGAGGTCAGGTGCATTTCTCGCCGACGTGAGTACTCAATGGATTCGCCACTTAACCACTCCCACGATGTGTAAGCATTCTCTTCGTATGAGAGGTTCAAAAATGCCCGGGCAAAATCAGGATACCGGGTCAATTCAGAGAGCATGACATAGGCCTGAGGGACTATGTCCGAGAGCAGGACTCTCCCCCTCTCAACCGCATTCCACCCCATTCCCTGTTCGATGTCTTCTTCGATTGTACCATTCTGGGAGAGGTTCTCACACACCTTGCCAATATAGTCTCGAGCGCACGCTTTGAGATAT
>NZ_JARVGN010000412.1 GCF_029762515.1 Methanocalculus sp.
TATCCTCCATGCCCCCGGATCAGATACTTCACCGAATTCTTCAGGGAGAAGTATGGCATGGATGTGGTTGTCGGTACGCACCCGATACCGGAGAATTATCTCACAACCCACACAGCATTAAAGACCTGGAACTCAAAACCCTGGCAGGAGCTTATCGCTCCAACACTCTCAGACGAGGAGACGAGGAAGGCCTATGATTAGGGTCTCCTCCTGTCCTTTTCTCCATCATCCCGCGGCTGTTTCCGAAAGACCATTCCCTGGAAGATTGCAATTCTGTTCTCATGCTCATCGGTAATGATGACTGTGTAGGAGGCGAGCCTTTTACTTTTCGCAAATTCTTCTGCAACCGCTATCAGTCTCCCCTCCCGTGCGGCGGTGAGGTATGAGATGGAAGCGTTGATCGCCGCCGCCGGTATGCCGTGTGAATTCGAGGCGATGGCAAATGCACAATCAGCAAGTGTAAAGAGAGCCCCTCCGTGGACGGTGCCATGGCTGTTCAAGTGCTTTGGTTGTACCTGCATGGCAACACGGGCATGCCCGGCCCCTGCCTCGATGAGTTCGATCCCGTTCTCCTGCGCATATCTATCGGCATTCAGGAACTGTTCTGCATCATCGGCAACTGTCATGGGATGAGTTTGTGAGCAGTGGACGAAAAAGCTATGGCAGGATTGGTGAGCAACGCAGATGCCTGTTCAAATCGTCACTTCTGGTCATTGAAGAGTACGATACGGGAAGAAGTGGTTGGATCGATTGGAGAATCATCGGACCCTCTCTCCTGGTTATGCAGGATGATTGAACCCTGTTATGCTGAATGCAATGAGGATGTATGGGCGGATCCTGCGCATCTCCTCTCTTTTTAGCAGGCGAAGACTTATATTTGATAATGAATATATCCCCGTTGTTCATTCACAGGAGATATTATGCCCCCGTATATGGAACATACGATTGGATCGATCGTCGTCATCGAGCTACCTGTTCGGGTCGACTCAGTAACGTCTGTGGATCTTGAAAAACAACTTCAGCGGCTGATTGGAGTGAATAAAGGGATTATTTGCGATTTTTCCAATACTACATTCATATCAAGCCTTGGCCTCCGTATCCTTCTCAAGACATATAAAGATGTGAAGCGCCTGGATGGCGAGATGGTGCTCTGTTCGGTATCCGATTACGTCATGGAAGTCTTCGATATATCCGGATTCTCCCGGATCTTTACCATGTACCCTTCACGCACAGAAGCGGTTCCGGCACTTGAAATCTCCCTCAAATCAGGCGGCTTAAACAGGGTGGAGGGGGAATGACAGATGAAATGCACTGTTGCAGAACTGATCTTCGACTATCTGGAGCAGCAGGGTATCGATCACATCTTTGGCGTTCCGGGCCTCGTCCTTGAACCGTTCCTCACAACCTGCGTGAAGAAGGGGTCAATCACCCCCGTCCTGACGAAACACGAGGAAGGGGCGGCTTTTATGGCTGACGGCTATGCCCGGATCAAAGGGGTGCCGGGTGTATGTTTCGCCACATCAGGGCCCGGCGTGACCAACCTCATCTCAGGTGTCGCCGGTGCAAGCCTTGACGGTATCCCGCTGATCGTCTTCTCCGGCCAGATCCCGACATTTACCAACAGAAAAGGAACCCTCCAGGATTCAACGGGCATTGGGATCGATTCGGTGAAGATCTTCGAGACGATCTGTAAAAGCAGCCTGATGATCACCTCCCCGTATGCGGCTGAATATGATCTCAAATCTTCCTGCATCCATGCAATGACCGGCAGAAAAGGGCCGGTACACCTGAGCCTGCCAAAAGACATCCTGATGGAGACAATCGAGATTGCGACCCCCGAAAAGCCGTTTGAACTTCCGGCGGCAGAATATTTTGACAGAAAACAGGTGATCGAGGCAGCACGCGAACTCTGCGGGGCAGAACACCCCGCCATCCTTGTCGGG
>NZ_JARVGN010000413.1 GCF_029762515.1 Methanocalculus sp.
TTACTGATATGTATGGTATACCCATTCCAAACCGGATCATATCGCTTTCAGGGCTCATCGCCGAGGGGCGTGCCGTCAAAGGGGCAGAACTGCTCGCCGCCCTCCGCCTCCCACCCACAGACCGGGCACCTTCTCGTTCCCCTACGCCTGAGAAAGAAGAGCGGGAAGAAGAATAGCAGGAAGAAGAACGGATACCCAAAGAGAAATGAGAGTGCCGTGATCGCAACCGATCCGGCAAGGAGAAGGAGCGGAATCAGATACCGTTTCGTTCTGCCACCTCTCGTACTGCATATGCAGGGAGTGCGTCGGCAAAGTGCCCAAGTTCATCGAAGAGATCGGTCCCGCCAAACGTACTTGAGATGAGGCGTGATCCGATCCCGCCTGCAAGGAGCGGCCGCTTCCCGATCCTCTTCAGCGACTCTTCAAGAAGGCTCCGTTCAGCCTTCCAGAATGCCTCGGCAATTGCTACCGCCCCTGCCTCACCGACCTCCTCCAGATCGGCACAGGCGGATCGTGCAAGGCGTGCAAGGCTCAGATCCCGGGTCGCCTCCTTTCCATCCGGTGTCGGAGTCGTATACTCCTCAGGAGTGATATGGCCAAGTACCAGGTGTGCATCCCCGGCAGATGCAAAGTACTCGGTTGAAAGTGGTGTCACTTCTCCATTAATTATCACTGAACGGAGGAGCGAGGCAACCGGTGTCCTGAGCATCCCACAGTAGATGAGATAGCCCTTCCTGAGACGGGTGAGATCGGTCTGTCCCAGCAGCTCCTCAAAGGGAAAGAGCGGTATGATATCGGCGGTGGTGCTCCCAAAGTCAACCAGCACCGAATCAGGATACCGATCCCTCAGGAGATCCGCAGATGCGAGCCAGTTTGCCGCTGCAAGTTCAGGCACCGGTTTGGTATGGAACCGCCCGTCAGTACCATAAAACCGTGCCTCCGGAAGCACCTCACGCACCGCGTTGACGATGAACGAAATCCCCTCATTCTTTGAATAGAAACAGTCTGCAAGCTCTCCGCTCATCACGACAGCAGCCGACCCGTCAAACTCCGAGAGGATCTCTGTGATAGGCGCCTCCTTCCAGAGAGGGCAGTACCGTATGATCACCTCGTCCCCATCGACGATCTTGGTATTTGCCCCTCCGATATCGATCCCGATCATTGCCTTATAATCCCACCATGTGTATCAAAAAGCACCGTTCCCTTCAGGTGAACCGGCTCCGGCTCAATCCCCTCGGACGCCTTGATCAGGAGGTCAGCTATCTCCTCTTCCATCACAGCGGCTATTCCGATTGCGCTTGTCGTGATCCGGGGATTCACATCGATGACGGTGATCCGGTCTCCGACAATCATATCAATACCGATGTACCCCTGGCAGCCGAGAGTTGTGACAACCTTCCGTGCAATCTCCCTGATCTCCTCTGCACGGGGATGATCCACCGGCGTCTCCCCGCCGAGGTAGGTGATCTTCCCCTCATCCATCGTAATCTTCTGGCGGTTGATGGCAAGGACAAACGGCGGTGCCCCGCTATAGAAACTGCATGCATCACCGACAACGCGGGATCCGATCACCGAGACCGAGATCTGATCTCCTGTCAGGATCTCCTGGCCAAACTCGCCATCCCCTGGTTCTTCATCCCCGATCCGGACATTGACAGAGCCCGATCCCCTGACCGGCTTGATCACCCGCATCCCGGCTGATACTTCCTTTGGGACATCAATGCCATGCTCAGCGAGAAGACTGGCGGTCAGCCTTTTATTGGCACAGACAGCTGCATTGGTACTGTCCGTTCCGACATTATGGGTAACCCCTTCCATCCTTCTCGTGAAATTTGCGAGGAGGTGATCGGGTGCGATCACGAGCCCGTACCTGCAATCGGGTGCAAGCCGTTCGATCTCATCCCCAAAATCCCCTTCGCCGGGGGATACCACGGTGTATC